>CBFGSX010000010.1:0-22720 GCA_965651535.1 uncultured Alphaproteobacteria bacterium
GGTCGGCTCAAGCCCTATGAAGACCGCGCCGCCATCGACAACGGCGCGCTCGAGGGCAGGGGTTTGGAGATTGTCTGGGTGGATGATGCAACGGCAGCGTTCTTCCTGCATATCCAGGGCTCGGGCCGCGTGACGATGGAAGACGGCTCGGAAATGCGCGTCGGCTATGACGGGCAGAACGGCCATGTCTATTACGCCATCGGACGCGAGCTGATCGCGCGCGGCGAATTGACGCCCGAAACCGCCAGTTTGCAAACCATCCGCGACTGGCTGAAAAACAATCCCGACGAGGCGGCCGCGTTGCGACAGAAAAATCCGTCTTATATTTTCTTCCGCGAACTGGACGGCGACGGCCCGCTGGGCGCGCAGGGCGTGGCGCTGACGCCGACGCGCTCCCTGGCGGTTGATCCGCGTTTTGTGCCCTATGGCGCGCCGGTTTTCGTCGATCTGCCGCATCCCGTCGTGCCCGAAGCGCGCATTCGCCGCCTGACCATC
This sequence comes from uncultured Alphaproteobacteria bacterium, assembly GCA_965651535.1. Lineage (GTDB taxonomy): Bacteria > Pseudomonadota > Alphaproteobacteria > Micavibrionales > SZUA-601 > JAQGJA01. Next base: position 496 of record CBFGSX010000010.1, read on the forward strand.
GCGCAGGATACGGGCGGCGCGATACGCGGCCCCGTGCGCGGGGATTTCTTCTGGGGCCACGGCGCGGCTGCGGAAGAAGCGGCAGGCGTGATGAAGTCGCGCGGAAAAATGTGGCTGTTGCTGCCGAAAACGGTGACGCCTGCGCCGAAAATCGAATTGCCCAAGAAGAAGGGTTGAAACGCAGAGCTAAACAGAGAAAAACAGAGTTTGTTTGTCCTGACTGCCGCGTAGCGGCCTGAAAATATGAATCTAGCGTTTATTACGGTATTTGATGCGCTTCGCGCATTTTCCGTTATTGCGGAACGCTCTGTCTGTCTCTGTCTAGCTCTGCGTTTCAAAATCCTTTAATACGGATTTTTGATTTTGAATGCCGCGAGAATCTCCGTCTCGCGCGATTCCATTTTCTGCGCGTCTTTTTCCGTCATGTGATCAAAGCCCAAAAGGTGCAAGCAGCCATGGACGATCAGATGCGCCGTATGGGCGCGCAGGGTTTTCTTTTGCGCTTTGGCTTCGGCTTTGACGGTTTCAAAGGCCAGCACGATATCGCCCAGCTCGCCGCCTTCGCCCATCGGAAAAGACAGCACGTTGGTCGGCTTGTTCTTGCCGCGATATTCGCGGTTGAGCGCCTTGATCTCGGCATCGTTCGTCAAAACGACCGACAGGCTTCCCGCCGCTTTTTCGGATTTAAGCGCGCGTGCAATCAAACGCCGTAAAAAAGCACGCTCTTTGGTCAAAAGCGTTTTCCAGCGCGGATCGCGGAGATGAAAAGAGACGCCCATCAGGCAATGCGGGCGACCGAATATAAACGGCGCGACAGAACGGGCCATTCCGGCACCATAACGCAATCCATAAAAGAGGTTATAAAGTCCTCAATCGTCAGATCGTCGCCCGTATCCTCGTCAAAATCGGGAAAGAAGAGGGGCTCTTCGCGCTCGCGACCCTCTTCGGGCGGCGGAAACTTGTCCCCGTTTTCGTGCGGTCGGATGATTTTGGTCTGTTCAGGTTTCATGCACCCACCCTAGCGCAGATAAAAGCAAAAAGCAATAGACTTGAAGGGGTTGCCTTTACTTAGGAGCCTTGTCCTGATCGTACGCATCGATGATTTTTGCCACGAGGGGGTGGCGGACGACATCGGCCGAGGAGAACTCGACAAAAGCGATATCCTTGATCTTGCCCAGCAGGCGGCGGGCCTCGGCCAGTCCCGATTTCTGTCCGGCGGGCAAATCCGTTTGCGAGGCATCGCCGTTGATGACCATTTTCGAATGTTCGCCCATGCGGGTCAGAAACATTTTCATCTGCATGGGCGTGGTGTTTTGCGCCTCGTCGAGCACGACATAGGCATTGGCCAGCGTGCGTCCACGCATAAAGGCCAAGGGCGCGATCTCGATCTGTCCGCCCGCCATCATGCGCACGACCTGATCCTGCGGCAGCATATCGTGGAGCGCGTCGTAAATGGGGCGCAAGTAAGGGTCGATCTTTTCCTGCATATCGCCGGGCAGGAAGCCCAGATGCTCACCCGCTTCGACGGCGGGGCGCGAGAAGATCAGTTTTTCAACTTTGTTACTGGTCAGCAATTCCACGCCTGCGGCCACGGCCAGATAGGTTTTGCCCGTCCCGGCAGGCCCGATGCCGAAGACCATATTGTGTTTTTCAATCGCCTCGAGATAGGCGGCCTGGGTGGTGGAACGCGGGGAAATATGCTTGCGTTTAGTGACGACCTTGCGCGGCTTGTCGGAAAAGGCGGCCATCGCCATCTGTTTCATCGCCGGGTCGGCGGTCGATTTGGCAATGCGCAAAGCGCCGTCCACATCCGCCTCCTCGATGGGCAGGTCGTTCTGGATGCGCTCCCACAGCGCGTCGAAGGTTTCCTGCGCTTTGTGCGTGGCGGCGTTGCTGCCCGCAATCGTCAAGGTGTTTCCCATGCTGCTGATCATGACCCCCAAGGCGTGTTCGATCCGGTTGAGATACGCGTTGCCCGGGCCGAACAAAGCGGGCAGCGCGTGGTTATCGTCGAAATAAAGTTCGAGAATGCGTTCAGGTGCGGCGTGTTCGTGGGATGACGGGTGGCGCGGGCTCAAGAGGCGGCTCCTGTGGTTGCGGGAGCGGCAGTTTTCAGAATTTGAGCGTCTTTCAACAAGAAGCGAACCAGCCCTTTTAAGAGGATTTATTCCTTGAACCCTAGTGTAAGCCCGGCCGGTTAACAAGAGGTTGCAATCTCCCTTTGTCATTCCCGCGACCCGCTGCGCCAGCGCCTGCGCGGCGAGAAGCGGGAATCCAGCGGCGTTATCTCGGGGCTTCGCAGCATTTCTCTGGATCTCCGTTCTCGCGCTGGCTTTGCTGCGCGCGGCCGGGGATGACCGGCTATGCCGCGTCCACGAGAACGACATCGCCCGAAAGCGAGCCGGCATATCCGCCCGCCACGCGCACATCGAGGATTTGTCCCGTCAAACGCTCCGGGCCGTTCACATAGACCGACTGCATATGCGCCGAGCGGCCCATCATCTGGCCCGGCTTGTTGCCGGGCTTCTCGAACAGCACAGGCACGGTTTTTCCGACAAAGGAACGGTTGAATTCTTCCTGATGGGTGGAAACACGTTTCTGCAATTCCTGCAGGCGCGCGTCTTTGACCGCCTCGTGAATCTGTCCCTGTAGCGCGGCGCCCGGGGTGCCGGGGCGCTGGGAATATTTAAAGCTATAGGCGCTGGCGAACTTAACCCGTTGAATCAAGTCAAGCGTGTCGTCGAAATTTTTGTCGGTTTCGCCGGGGAAGCCGACGATAAAATCAGAGGACAGGGCAATGTCGGGGCGCGCCTCGCGCAATTTGTCGATGATACGAAAATAGTCGTCACGCCCATGTTTGCGGTTCATAGCCTTGAGAACGGCGTCGCTGCCGCTTTGCACGGGCAAATGCAAAAACGGCATGAGTTTGTCCACTTCTGCATGGGCGCGATACAAGGCGTCATGCATATCGCGCGGGTGCGAGGTGGTGTAGCGAATGCGCGCGACGCCGTCGATCTCGGCGACGGCGAAAATCAATTCGCCGAAATTCCACGGCTTGCCCTGTAACCCATCGCCATGCCATGCATTGACGTTTTGGCCGAGGAGTTGGATTTCCTTGGCTCCGGCGGCGACAAGGTTTTTTATTTCGTCCAAGACCTGTTTCGCCGGGCGCGAGAACTCTGCGCCGCGCGTATAAGGCACGACGCAAAACGTGCAGAATTTGTCGCAGCCCTCTTGGACGGCGACATGGGCGACGGGCGGCGAGGGCGCGGTTTCCTCCTGCGGCAGCAAGTCGAATTTGCTTTCCACCGGAAAATCCGTGTTGATGATGCGCTTTTCGCCGTATGCGCCCGTCAGCTGCGCGACCATCTCGGGCAGAGTGTGATAGGCTTGCGGGCCGAAGACCAGATCAACCTCTTTGGCGCGCGCGGTGATGACGTCGCCTTCGGCTTGGGCCACGCATCCGGCGACGGCCATGATGGTTTGCTTGCCTTCCTGCTCGCGGCGTTTTTTATGGGGACGCAGGCGACCCAATTCCGAGAAAACCTTCTCGGTGGCTTTCTCGCGGATATGACAGGTGTTGAGAATGATAAAATCGGCGTCGTCCGGCTTGTCCGTCATCTGATAGCCAAGCGGGCGCAGCACATCGGCCATGCGCTTGCTGTCATAGACATTCATCTGGCAGCCCCATGTCTTGATAAAGAGCTGTTTTTTGTTCGGGTCGCCTTTTTCCGCAGCAGAGGTTTGCGCGGTGTCGTCGATGTCTTTATTGGGTCCTATCGCTTCGCTGCTTGAGGACGGGGGCATGGTGATCTGAATGGCCATAAGGCCTCACGGCATAGCAGAAAGCCTTGTTAAGATTCAAGGAAAATGCTAGAAAAATGCGGTGTCACGGCTTGTGTCTTAAGGGTCAAGGTGCATGAAAACAGCCATTATTATCCCCGCCCGTTACGGGTCGACCCGCTTGCCGGGCAAGCCTCTGGCCATGATTGCCGGTCAGACCATGCTGGCGCGGGTGGTCGACATCGCCAAAAAAGCGGTGGAGGGGCGCAAGGACGTGCAACTGGTTGTCGCCACGGACGATGACCGCATCACAAAACATTGCGACGAGCTGGGCGTGAAATGGGTGATGACCCCGGTGGAATGCCCGACCGGCACCGACCGCGCCGAAGCCGCCGTGCAGCAACTTTCCGAGACGCCCGATTTTGTGATGAACCTGCAAGGCGACGCGCCGCTGACGCCGCCGGATTTTATCACCGCGATGATCGACACGTTTGAAAAAGCGCCTTGCGAACTGGTCACGCCGGTGACGCAACTGACATGGGAAGCCTTGGACAAATTGCGCGAGAATAAAAAGACAACGCCCTTCAGCGGCACGACCGCCGTGTTCGACGAAGAAACCGGCAAGGCCTTCTGGTTCTCGAAGAACATCATCCCCGCCATGCGCAAGGAAGAAAAAATGCGCGAAAAAGGCGGCTTGTCACCTGTATACCGCCATATCGGCCTGTATGGTTATTCGCGCGAGATGCTGGCGAAATACGTCACATTGCCCGAAGGCAAATTCGAAGCGCTCGAGGGCTTGGAACAATTGCGCGTGCTGGAAAACGGTTACACGATCCGCTGCGTGCCGGTGGATTACAAGGGCCGCGCCAGCATGTCCGGCGTGGACAGCCCCGAGGACATCGCCCGCGCCGAAGCGCTGATCGCCAAACACGGAGAATTATTGGCGGCATGACCAAAACAACCATCCTGATCGCCCGTCACGGAAACACCTTCGGCCCGAACGACACGCCGACGCGCGTCGGCGGGCGCACCGATCTGCCGCTGGTGGAAAGCGGCCTGGAACAGGGTCTGAAACTGGGCGCTTATCTGAAACAACACAATCTTGCGCCGGTGAAAATTTTTACCTCGCACCTCAAGCGCACGCAGCAGACGGCGGAAAAAATCGTCGAGGCGCTGGGGCAAAATGTTCCGATGGAACAATCCGCCCTGTTCAACGAGATCGATTACGGCCCCGACGAGAACCTGACCGAGGACAAGGTCATCGCGCGCATCGGCGAACAGGCGATCAAGGACTGGGATCAAAAATGCATCGTCCCGCCGGGCTGGAAGGTCGATCCGGTGGCTTTGGCCATCGGCTGGCAGGAATTTGCTGCCAAGGCGCTGACCGAACACAAGGGCCAGATTGTTCTGGTCGTCACCAGCAACGGCATCGCGCGCTTTGCGCCTGTGTTGACGGGGGATATGGAAAAATTCAACCGGGAATACAAGCCGAAAATCTCGACCGGCGCTTTATGCCATTTCGAGATGGGAGACGGTCCGCATTGGGACGTTCTGGGCTGGAATGTCCGACCGTAACGATTGTTGTAACCCTTGCGAAAGCGAGGGTCCACGCTAAATAAGCCATGGATGCTCGCTTTCGCAAGCATTACATTTTTGAGGAGGCGTCCCATGACCCTGATGACTCTCAAAGCCCACAGCAATCTGCGCATGGAGGTGCATCATGTGCCTTCCGGCGAAAAAATCGAAACGGATGTGCCCGCGGCCAGCGGGGGACGCGGCGAGTATTTCTCGCCTACCGATATGGTCGGCGCGGCTTTGTTGTCGTGCGTCGTGACCACGATGGGCGTCGTCGCCAACAAGATCGGCGTCGACCTTAGCGGCACGACGGGCGCGGTGGAAAAAACCTATCGCACGGACAAGCCGCATCTGATCGCGGCGCTTCTGGTGACGGTCAACGTGCCGCTCGCGCCCGACGACGAAACACGAGAAAAGCTCGAGCGTGCCGCCGGGAACTGTCCGGTGCATCACGCCATAAGCGGCGACATTCAAAAAGAAGTCGTGATCAACTGGGCGGGTTGATTCTTTTGGCGCGTCGACGCGGCTTTGTCGCAGGAAGGTCGAGGATGTCGCGCAATCCTTCGGCGGCTTCCAGTAGGCGGATAATTTCCTGCGGTTTCATGACCTGGGTCGTGCCGCCGAAATCAAGCCCGATAGACCGGACTTGGTGTCTCCCGTCTTTGCCCGGCTCCGTATAGAGAAACTTCAAGCCAGGGCGGCTCCCGTCATTTGCCTCGTCTGGGGTGACCCCGGGCTTGAGGTGCAAGGGGGCCTGTCCTGCGACGCTGCCGTTGTTTCCATTTTGATGGAGTTTGCGGCCGTCTATGGTGTGATGAACCCAGCTGGATTGCGGGGTGCGCCGCTGTTCTTGCAAAGGGGCGGGGCTTTGGGGATGCGTGGCGCCGTTCGTTGAGAATTTGAAAAGGCCCGAAGCTTCGTCGAGGGCCTGGACGGTCAGGTCGTAAAAGGATGAAAAAAAGAGTCTAAGGGTTTCGCCCCGGCTGGTTACGGCACGTGTCATGGATCGGATTTCCTCCCGAAAGCAAAAGATAACGTGCGGGCCAATCTAACCCAAAAAACAATTTATGTCAAAATTGGGGTGTATTTTGTCCATCATCCGCTTGAAAAATAATAAAAACATAGCGATTTTGTGCCGGAAATATAAGGGCCAACAAAATTCCGAATCCGGGCAAAACCCTTGGCCCACCAGACTAAACATAGTATATAGAGGCCCCGGATTGCTTGGGTAAAGGGTCCGGTTTACGGGCTGCCGTCTCGGAGCCCTGTTGGAAAGGAAAAAAATGTTCAGTCTCATCACCCGCAAGATGTTCGGTTCGCGCAACGAACGGATTTTGAAAAAAATTGCGCCGCTGGTGACCGAGATCAACGCCTTCGAAGCGGAAATTTCCGCGCTCGACGATGCGGGCCTCAAGGCCAAGACCGAAGAATTCAAGAAACGCCTCGCCGACGGCGCGACGGTGGACAGGCTGTTGCCCGAGGCCTTTGCCGTCGTGCGCGAAACCGCCAAACGCATTCTGGGCGAGCGTCATTACGACGTGCAGCTCATCGGCGGCATCGTGCTGCACCAGGGGAAAATTCCCGAGATGCGCACGGGTGAGGGGAAAACCCTTGTCGCCACCGCGCCCGTTTACCTCAATGCGCTGACGGGCAAGGGCGTGCACGTCGTCACCGTCAACGATTATCTGGCCAAGCGCGATGCCGAATGGATGGGGCAGATCTATCGCTTTCTCGGCCTGACGGTCGGCGTGATCCAGAACGGCCTTACGGATGAAGAGCGACGTGACGCGTATAACTGCGACATTACCTATAGCACCAATAACGAGCTGGGATTCGATTACCTGCGCGACAACATGAAATACCGCGTCGAGGAAATGGTGCAACGCCCGTATCACTACGCCATCATCGACGAGGTGGACTCTATCCTGATCGACGAGGCGCGCACGCCGCTAATCATTTCCGGCCCGTCCGAAGACAGCACCGACATGTATCTCAAGGTCGATGCGCTGATCCCGAAACTGGATGCGGAACATATCGAGCTGGACGAAAAAACCAAACAGGCCATGCTGACCGATGCGGGCGTCGAAAAGATCGAGGAATTGCTGCGCGAGGCCGAACTTCTGACCGAGGGCAATCTTTTCGACAGCGTCAATATGCCGACCTTGCACCATGTCAACGTGGCATTGCGCGCACACAAAGCCTATACCCGCGACAAGGAATATATCGTCAAGGACGACAAGGTTATTTTAATCGACGAATTCACGGGCCGCATGATGGCAGGTCGCCGTTTTTCGGACGGGCTGCATCAGGCGCTCGAGGCCAAGGAAAAAGTCACCGTCCAGCGCGAGAACCAGACGCTGGCCAGCATCACCTTCCAGAATTTTTTCCGCATGTATCCGAAAATCGCGGGCATGACCGGAACGGCGCTGACCGAGGCCGGCGAGTTCGGCGAGATTTATAATCTGGATGTGGTGGAAATCCCGACGCATCGCCCCGTCGCGCGCCAGGATATGGATGACGATATCTATCGCACCGAGGCCGAGAAATTCGCCTCGATCGTCAAGCTGGTCAAGGAGGCGCACGCGCGCAAGCAGCCTGTGCTGGTCGGGACGACTTCGATCGAGAAATCGGAGAAGCTTTCCGAGCTGTTCAAAAAGGAGCGCATCCCGCATAACGTGCTGAACGCGCGCCACCATGAGAAAGAGGCGCAAATCGTCGCACAGGCGGGCCGCCCCGGCGCGGTCACCGTCGCCACCAACATGGCGGGCCGCGGCACGGATATTAAACTGGGTGGCAATGTCGAAATGCTGGTGGCCGATCAGCTGAAAGGCGGCGAGACGGAGGAGCAGATTGCGACTTTGCGCCAGAAGATCGCCGGGCAGGTCGCCAAAGACAAGGAAACGGTCTTGCAGGCGGGTGGCCTTTTCGTCATCGCCTCGGAACGCCACGAATCGCGCCGCATCGACAATCAGCTGCGCGGCCGCTCGGGCCGTCAGGGCGACCCCGGCGCATCGAAATTCTTTATCTCTCTTGAAGATGATCTGATGCGCATCTTCGGCGCGGAGCGGATCGACAGCGTGCTGGTGCGTCTGGGCATCCAAGAGGGCCAGGCCATCGCGCATCCGTGGATTTCCACCGCGATCGAGCGCGCGCAGAAAAAAGTCGAGGCCCAGCATTTCGACATCCGCCGGAACCTATTGCGCTTTGACAACGTGATGAACGACCAGCGCAAGGTCGTCTACGGTCAGCGCCGCGAATTGATGAAGTCGGAATCCTTGAGCGACCTGATCGAGGAAATCATCGAGGAGACGGTGCTTTTGACAATCGAGCGCCGCATTCCCGCCGGAAGCTATAAGGAGCAATGGGCGCTGGCGGAGCTTGCCGAAGATTTGAAAGCGCTATGCGGCCGCGACATTCCCGTGGCCGTATGGGCCGAGGAAGAAGGTGTGGACGAACAGGATCTGGCGAACCGCATTCTCGAGCTTGTCAGCGAGCATTGGTCGAAAAAGCGCACGGATTTCGTCGATTCCATTCTACAGCATCCGACCGTGTTCGGCCTCGACGAGAACAGCGATATGAAATTCCGCGAGCAATTCGCGCGCGCCGTCTTTGCCGATATGGAGCGCGGCGTCGTGCTGCAAATGTTGGACAAGGCATGGAAAGAGCATTTGCTCAACCTCGACCATTTGCGTCAGGGGATCAATCTGCGCGGCTATGCCCAGCGCGATCCGCTGAACGAATACAAGGCCGAAGCCTTTGCCCTGTTCCGCGGCATGATGGACGATTACCGCGCCTCGGTCGCGCAGACGGTGCTGAATCTGGCCGTGGCGACCAGCGCCGATCTGCAAAAACTGCAAGCGCCCAAGAAACAGGAAATGCGCGAGACGCGCGACGATCCCGCCTTGGCCGAGCTGACGGGCGAGCCGAATGTCGTCGGCTTCGGCGCCAAGCAGGCCTTCCGCGCCGAGCCGATCCACAAGCCCGTTTTCGACGCGAACGATCCGGCGACCTGGACGCACACGCCGCGCAACGCGCCATGCCCCTGTGGATCGGGCAAGAAATACAAGCATTGTCATGGCGCGATGGCGTTGAACCGCCCCGCTTGACCCGAATCGAACCATTATGTTAATGAAGCGGCGTGCCGCTTGCCATTCCCCTGTCGGTGGAAAACCGCCATTACAGCCGCCAGCCCCAGGCCGTCGGCGGCCAGATGGCGTTTCTTTCCTATCTTGGGATGATGCGCGATTACGGCGATCTGATTCAGGATCGCACCCACAAGATCAGCTATAAATATTATCCGCCGCGGCAGGAAAGCGCGCAGGGCGATCTTCTGGCCTATGCCGTAGCGGAGAACTGGCAATTTTCTCGGGCCGTGAAGGTCGAGCCAAATTTTTCCGAAGCCTACCGACAGGATTGGATGCGTCTGTTTGCCGATGAGGCTTTGCGTCTGGATCACTTTGAACAAAATGTTTTTGAGATAACAGACGATATCGTGACGATGCCGTCTCGCCCGCTGAAGGACGCCCCCAGCATTATCACCACGATGCAGATTGTCATGGAGGGCAGCGTCACAAAGGACAACCCCGAGAAGAAAACCGGTTTCAGCTTTGATTTTCTGTCGCGCGCCCGACAGGACTATCTGAAGATACGTCCCGTTATGCCGGACGGTTTCATCGACAAGCTGGACAAGGCAGCGGTCAAAGATATTTATCCGGCCCAGTTTTTGGCTCTGTATTCGCCAAAAAAAGAAGCGCTCTCAACGGCGCCGGGGAAGAAAGGGGCCGCTTTTCTCGAGAACGCATGGGAAATATGGTCCATCAACCCCTATTCCATGACCCGTCTGGGAAAAACAAAGCGGTTGCACGACGCCGTTGAAACGTTGGTCGTTCTGGAAGAGCTTTTGCTTCACCCTTATATGCGGGAAGATTTCCGTCTGGAACAGATACAAGCCGTCAATTCGCTGCATTACAGCCACCTTACGGATCAAAAAATCTCCGCGGTTGATCGCAGGCTTGGCATGGAATAAGGCGAACGCCTTATTTCGGCTGGTACGTGCCGCTGACGCCCGGAACGGGCGCCCATTTTTCCGTCACGCCGATCACGGTTTCCGCGCCGCCGAGGACGAGATAGCCGTGCGGGGGCAGCATCGGGGCCATGCGCTCGAGAATGTTCTTCTTGGTCGCCGCGTCGAAATAGATCAGCACGTTGCGGCAAAAGATAATGTCGAGCTTGCCGAACTCGGAGAAATTGTCGAGCAGGTTGACCGGCTTGTAGGTGACCATCTTCAGGATGTCGTCCTTGATCTGCCAGCGATCGCCGACCTGCGTGAAGTATTTCATCAGCATCTGAATAGGCAGGCCGCGCTGCACCTCGAATTGCGAGTATTCGCCCTTTTTCGCCTTGTCGAGAATTTCCGCCGACAGATCGGTTCCGAGAATCTCGATGTTCCAGCCATTGAGCTTCGAGCCTTCTTCCTTGAGCATCATCGCCAGCGTGTAAGGCTCCTGTCCGCTCGAGCAGGCGGCAGACCAGATGCGGATGCGGCGCGAGGCGGCGTTCTTTTCCAGCAGCGCGGGCAGCATAACCTTTTTGAAATTGTCGAAGGGCTTGCCGTCGCGCATGAACGAGGTTTCGTTCGTCGTCATCGCGTCGGTAACGCGCTTGAGCAGATTCTGGTTTGCGCCGCGCTTGACCTCGGCGGCCAGCGCCGACAAATCGGCCAGATTCATCTCGCGCACGATCGGCGTCAGGCGCGATTCCAGCAAATAGGTCTTGTCCGCCGTCAGCACAAGGCCCGACGCCTTTTTGAGATAGGTCGAAAGAATGTCGAAATCGGCCGCGTTCATCGGACCATCCTTTCGATCTCGGGCGCCAAGTGGCTCAGCGGCAGCACGTTGGCGCAAATGCCGGCATTGGCCACCGCGCCGGGCATTCCCCAGACGACCGAAGTGGTCTCGTCCTGCGCCAGAACCGCGCCGCCCTTTTCAAATAATTCGGTGCAGGCGGCTTTGCCGTCCTGTCCGAGGCCGGTCAGGATCACTGCCAGGATTTTCGCGTTATAAATTTCCATCAGCGAGCGCAGCATCACATCGACCGCCGGGCGGCAGAAATTCACCGGCGGGGACTGGTCGAGCGTGACCAGTATTCTGGTGCCTTCCTTGCGGAACTTCATGTGAAAATCGCCCGGCGCGACATAGACCTTGCCGCCCTCCAGCGCCATGCCCGTCTGCGCCTCGAAAGCTTCGAAGCCCGTCTGTTGCTTGATATGCTGTGCGAGGATCGAGGTGAAAGTCGGCGGCATATGCTGGGTCAGCACGATGGGAATGCGGATCTTGCCCTTGAGCAGGCCGAGCAGATTGAACAAGGCCTGCGGCCCGCCCGTCGAGCTGCCCAAGGCCAGCACGTCCGGGCGCGGGTAAGCCTTGTCCTTGTGCAATTTCAGCGCGGCCTTGGCGGTTTCGGGTTTTGCCGCCGCCACACCTGTCGCAAGGCCTTTGGGATTGGTGGCGCGCTTGCGGCGCGTCATGAGGCCGAATTCCTTGACCTTCATCACCAGATCGGCTTTGAACTGGTCGGCGCTGGTCAGCTCGGAGCCGGTCGAGGGTTTCGCGAGATAATCCGTCGCCCCTGCTTTGAGCGCGCGCAGGGAAATCTCGGCGTTTTTCTGCGACAACGTCGAGGCAATCAGGATATGGACGTTGGGGTCTTTTTGCAAAATCAGCGGAATGGCGGTGATGCCGTCCATCACCGGCATTTCAATGTCGAGCACGACGACATCAAGCTGGTGGCGATCCATTTCCCGAAGCGCGATCTCGCCATTGGCGGCGGTGGTGACGACCTGAATGTCTTTTTGGTCCTCGAGCGCGCGCGCCAGCAAGGCGCGGATGACGAAACTGTCGTCCACGACCATCACGCGGATGGGATCGGGTGCGGGGGTCGCCGCCGTCTGGGTCATCTTTACCCCTCCAGCAGGCCGGTCTGAATAAACTTGTCTTTGACGATATCCAGATCGAAGGGTTTCATGATGTATTCGTTGGCGCCTGCGGACATGGCCTTGAGGATTTGCGACATTTCGTTTTCGGTGGTGCAAAAAATGATGATCGGCTTGTCGCCGCCCGGCTCGGCGCGGCAGGCGACCATGAAATCGTATCCGTTCATGTTCGGCATATTCCAGTCGAGCAGCACGGCATCGGGCATGCGGGCTTTCGCCGCGGCCAGCGCCTGCACGCCGTCCTCGGCTTCGACGCATTCAAACCCAAGCGATTCCACGATTTGCCGACCGATGCGGCGGATGATTTTGCTGTCGTCGACAACGAGGCATAAGCGGCTCATGTTTCACATTCCCCTGTGATAATTTTATGCGGCTTCGGTTTTCTCGAAGACGGCAAGCAGCGCCGGAATATCGAGAATGACGAGCAAGCGGTTGTCCAGCTGGTAGATACCGCGCGATACCTCGCGCAGGTTGCGGTCGAGCGTGGGCGGGTTGCGCTCGAAATTCGCATCCGGCAGGCTGAGGACTTCGCCGACGCGGTCGACGATCAGGCTGTAAAGCTCGTTCTTTTGCTCGACAACCACGTTCATGAATTTTTCGTCCGCCCCGCGCGGCGTCATGCTCAGGCGGCGGCGCATATCGATGGCGGTGACGATGCGCCCGCGCAGATTGAGATTGCCGGCAATCTCGGGCGGCGATAGCGGTACGCGCGTGACGCGCACGTCGCGCAGGACGTCCTGCACCTGGAGCACGGGAATGCCGAAAAGCTGGTTCTCGATCATCAAGGTGACAAAGTCGGAATGTTTTTCGACCTTGAGCAAATCGTCATTGGCGTTTTTCATGCGGCCTCTCCCTTCTGGCGGCGGGTCAGCGAATTGGCGATGGCGTCCAGCAGCGTATCGCGGTCGAATTTCGGCAGATGGTCGCTGAATCCGACCTCCTTGCCGCGCGCGATATCTTTCGATGTGGCGTGGCTGGACAGCGCGACGATCGGAATCTCTTTCCATTTGCCGTCGCTGCGCACAGCCTCGGCAAAATCAAAGCCGCTCATTTCCGGCATCTCGATGTCCGAGACGATCAGGTCGAACATCTGCCCCTTGTCGCGCATCTCGAGCGCCTTTTTCGGGCTTTCGACGGCGGTGACGTCGTATCCGGCCATGTCGAGTAAGGGTTCCAGCATATTGCGGAAGAAGGCGCTGTCATCGACCAGCAGCACGCGATCCTTGCGCGTGTTCTCGCCAAAGGCGCCGTCGGATTTGGTGCCGAACCAGTCGCCATGCCCGCGCTCGACGTAATAGCCGACATCGATCACATCGGTGGCCTTGCCGCCGATGATCGCCGAGCCCATCACGCCCGGCGTGCCGTGGCCGCGGCTGAGGTGCAGCGGCTCGTCCACAATGTCGACGATCTCGTCGACCATCAGGCCCAGATGGCGCCCGCCCTCGAGGAAGACGATGACGGATTGTGCGCCCTCTTTCTTGATGGCCGTTTTCTCATCGAATGGCAGAAGCGGCATGAGCTCGCCGCGATACTGCACGACATATTGGCTGTCCGAGGTTTCGATCTTGTCAACCTCAATTTCCTCGAGGCGTCCGACCAGCGCCAGCGGCACGGCTTTGGGCGCGCCCGCGCCTGCGCGGAAGACCAGCAACGTCGTGGTATTTTCGGCGCGTTTCGTTTCTTCTTCCTCGGCCGCGGTCTGGGCGGCTTCGCCCGAGACATTGGCCTGACCCGACAATTTGGCAATACCGTTGGGGTCGAGAATCATGATGACCGAACCGTCGCCCAGGATGGTGTTGCCCGCGAAAATCTCGAGGCTGCGCAAGATCGGCGAGACCGGCTTGACGACGATCTCTTCGGTGTCGAAGACCTGATCGACCATGATGCCGAAAGTATACGAGCCGACCTGCGTGACGATGATATAGGGGCTGGCGGCTTTGCGCTTGGCGTCGGCGATGTTGACGACGTTGCCCGCGCTTTCAGGTTCCAGCTTGAGCAGCTTGGTCAAATTCACCAACGGCAGCAAACGGTTGCGCAGGCGCAAGACCGGTGTGCCTTGGATGGTTTCGATGCGGTTCTCGCCCGAGGCGCGCACCAGCTCCAGCACGGAAATCTGCGGCATGGCGAAACGCTCGCCGCCCGCTTCGACGATCAGCGACGACACGATGGCCAGCGTCAGCGGAATCTTGATAGTAAAGGTTGTGCCGACACCTTCTTCGGAAACAAGATCGACCGTGCCGCCGATTTTTTCAATGTTGCTGCGCACGACATCCATGCCGACGCCGCGCCCCGATACGCTGGTGACGGCGGCGGCGGTCGAGAATCCCGCCGCGAAGATCAGCATATGAAGCTGTTTCGGCGTGGCGTTGTTGGCCTCTTCCTCGGTCATCAGCCCGTTGGCGACGGCCTTCTCGCGGATGCGCGCCGTGTTCAACCCTTTGCCGTCATCCTTGATCTGGATGATGATATGCCCGCCCTCGTGATAGGCGCTCAGCCAGATATGACCCTTGCGCGGCTTGCCTGCGGCTTCGCGTTCGTCAGGGCCCTCGACGCCGTGATCCGCCGAGTTGCGCACCATATGCGTCAACGGGTCTTTGATCAGTTCCAGCACCTGGCGGTCGAGTTCCGTTTCCTCGCCCGACATCACAAGGTCGATATCCTTGCCCAGTTCATGCGTCAGGTCGCGCACGATGCGCGGCAATTTCTGCCACGCGTTGCCGATGGGCTGCATACGCGTTTTCATCACGCCTTCCTGCAATTCCGAAACATTGAAGTTCAGGCGTTGCAGCGCGTTGGCAAATGGGCTGTCCTGTTCCGCGCGCAAAATTTGCAGCAATTGGTTGCGCGTCAGCACAAGCTCCGACACGACCGTCATCAGATCTTCGAGAAGGTCGACCGATACGCGGATGCTCTGGTTTGCGGCGGCGCCTTCGCCAGCCGGGGCGGCCTTTTTAGGCTCTTCTTTTTTCGCGGCGGGAGCCGGTTTCGGCGCTTCGGCTTTTGGCGCGGGGGCCGCATTCTTCGCGGCGAAATTTTCTTCGGCTTTTTTCGTTGCGGCAAATTCCGCAGCGAGATTGGCGGCGATTTCCTCTTCGCTCTCGCCCGCCCAATGGCTGACGGGTGCGGCGGCGTCATTGGCGGCAGGCGCGCTGCCGGAGGATTCCGTTTTACCGCCCGCCGTCCCGCCCGAAGCAATGTAATCGGCGATGCGTTGCTTGATGTCGCTGTCGTCGCCTTCGGGTTCTGCACCCGTGGTTTCGATGCCTTCGATGATGGTCTTGATCGTGTCGAGCGTCTCCAGCACAAGCGAGACGGCGACATCGTTGACGGGCAATTCCTTGTCGCGGAACTTGCCGAGGATGTTCTCACCCGAATGCGCGACTTTCTCCAGACGCGACAGCCCAAGGAAGCCGCAGGTTCCCT
The DNA here is from genome assembly GCA_965651535.1 of uncultured Alphaproteobacteria bacterium. Taxonomy (GTDB): domain Bacteria; phylum Pseudomonadota; class Alphaproteobacteria; order Micavibrionales; family SZUA-601; genus JAQGJA01. The sequence continues at coordinate 16,268 of CBFGSX010000010.1, forward strand.
TGATCGTGTGCATGATGCGGAAAATCTTGGACAGCAGGTCGGCGTCGTTGGGATTCTGTTCCAGCGTGACCAGATCTTTATCCAGCTCGGTCAGGCTCTCATTGGTTTCGGCCAGAAACTCGACAATTAAATCATCCATGACGGGATACCTCGCTCGGGCGGGGGGACGGGACAAAAAGACGTCCCCCATCCTGCGTCACGAGGGGTGAAAACGGGGTTAAGACGCGGGTAAGGCCGTATGATTCTGGCGCGATTTAAGCGCTCAAGGCCGGGAGATCCTTCGGGCTACGCCTTCAGGATGACGTTTTCACGAGCAGGCAAGTGAAAACGTCACCTTGCCGTCCGGCGCTTTTTGCGTGGCCAGCTTCAGCCCGTAATGGCGGATCAGCGCGCCTGTGATATAGGCGTGGACAAGCCGGGCATCGAGATTTTCCGGCTCGATCGTGCCTTGCAGGGCGGCTTCCATGCCCTCGCGAAAGGCCGCGCCTTCGCCGGAAATGCCGATTTCAACGGGGTATGCGCCCATTTTCGGCTGGCCGACCTTGATCAGCCCCGCCTTGGTGACCATTTCCGCGCCCAAGACAACCAGATTGAGCAGCGCCTTCATGAAGCCACGCGGGAAAGCCCCGCCGATTGGCGCCATCAGCGCGTTTTCCGGCCATTCCAGCACGGCGCGCCCGCCTTCGAGATATTCAAACGCCGTCCGGCGCAGATCCTTGGCGTCGACGAGATCCTTCGACCCCGCCGCGCCATAGGCATAGCGGAACAGGCGCAATCGGCGATTCGCCTGATCGGCGGATTTGGCGATCAACCCGATGGCTTCGCCGCCGCCCTCAAGCCCCATTTCCTGCAACAATTCAAGACCGTTATTGATCGCCCCGGCGGGGGAAATCACATCGTGGCAGATGCGGCTGGCCATGAGTTCAAGGACATATGGGTCGAGGGAAACACCGGACATGAAAAACCTTCTTTTTTGAAAAGCGTCCGACTATTAAGCGGCCAAGGGGTAAAAGAGAGGTAAACAAGGGGTTAATCCGACCCAATCGGCCACTCAGGTGTCGGCGAATTTAATATGGGGACAGGCGTTGAAATAATGCAGCAGGCGTTCCCGCGAAAATGGCTTGGCCAGAAAGCCTTTTGCGCCTTTTTTCATGGCTTCTTGCACGTTTTTGGCCGAGCTGTCGCCGCTGAGCATGATGATATAGGCCTCCGGATCCCGCTCGAGCAGGCGCGCGATAATGTCCAGCCCCGACCTGTTCGGCAGATGCACATCCAGAAAGACGATATCCGGATTGTGGTCGACATAGGCTTTTTCTACCTCGGCGCCGTTTTCGATATCAAGGAAGTCTGTCAGTTCTGCCAGGCAGATCCGCACGGTCTTGCGGATGAAGTAATCGTCATCCGCGATCATCACAAGGTTGTTTTTCCGGCCAGACCGCATCGAGGCACTCCCGTTCCCCCGGAGCGTAAGAGGGATATTCTTTCCAATTGGTTGCTTTTTTGCTCCCCCGTGCCGCCTGGGGAGAGACCGCGATTGCGTTTTGCGCGCACAGTTCCTATGCTGGCGGCGGATTTATAAGGCCCCGTGGCGGAATTGGTAGACGCTCACGACTTAAAATCGTGTGCCCTTCGGGCGTGCCGGTTCAAGCCCGGCCGGGGCTACCAAGGGCCATGTATGGGCATAATGCGATGATTTTTTTAACATTATCGCAATATCCCCCTGATACGCTGGTAGGCAGGGGATACGTTTAAGTGATTCAAGACAATAAACAAAAAGACACGTCCCCGTGGGGGATGGTGTCACGAAATGTGCTGGGCGCTTTGCTAGGCACGGCATCGCTGTGCCTGCTGCCGGCCGTGGCGGAAGCCGGCCCCGAGGGCGGCGTGGTGGCGGCGGGTGCTGCGACGATTGCAGGCCAGGGTTCTGCGAATGTTACCGTCAATCAAACGTCGCAGCGCGTGGTCATCGACTGGAACTCGTTTGATATCGGCGCGGGCGAAAGCGCCACCTTTCATCAGCCGAACGCGTCATCGATTGCGCTGAACCGCGTCACGAGCGGCAGCCCGACGCAAATTTTGGGCAATCTGACCGCCAATGGCAAGATCGTGGTGATGAACGCCAACGGCGTTGTGTTCGGATCGTCGGCGCGGGTCGATGTCGCGGGGCTGGTGGCGACCACCGCCAATATCACCCATGACAGTTTTATGAACGATGCGAACCCGGTTTTCGACATTGCCGGAAGTACGGACGCCAAAATCATCAATAACGGCCTGATCACCGCCAAAGAAGCCGGACTGGTCGGCTTTGTTGCCCCTCATGTTGAAAATAACGGATTGATCGAAGTCAGTCTGGGCAAGGTGCAACTCCATTCCGGCAGCACTTTTACGCTGGATCTTGCGGGAGACGGTCTGGTCAATATCGCCATTGCCGACGATGTCGCGGAGCAATTCCTGAAAAATTCCGGCACGATCAAGGGCGGCGCGATCACCATGACTGCCGCTTCGGTGCGCAATGCCGTGGATAATCTGGTTGTCAATTCGGGCGTGCTCGAGGCGACCAGCGTTTCGCAACAAGGTGGCAAGATCATTCTCGGCGGCGCGGACGCGCATACGGTGCATGAGGGCATTCTGTCCGCCAATGGCGACACGGGCGGCGCGATCACCGTTACAGGCGACCATGTGATCACCAACGGCACGATCGAGGCGGTCGGCCTGATGGGCGCGGGCGGCAAGGTGGCGTTGCTGTCCGCGACAAGCCTTGAATCCATGGCCGGCACATTGGTCGACGTGTCGGGCGCATCCGGCGGCGCGATTGTAATGAACGCGCAAGGCTCGGTCAGCTCGGGAACCTATCGCGCCAACGGATCGAGTGGCGACGGCGGCACGATCGATTGGGGCGGGAATATCTCGCTGCTTTCGGCGATCCTCGAAGCCGACGGCGCCAATGGCGGCACGATGCATTTGGGTGGGCTGTGGCAGAACCCGACACAGGATGGTTGGGATGCGCAGGGTATGCATTTTGATCCGGCGGAAAATATTGTCGTCTCGGGCGGGACGCATTTCTCTGCGAAATCCACCGCTGCAAACGGAACGGGCGGCGAGATTGTCTTGCGCGCGCAAGACAAGGCCCTGTTCGGCGGCGCGATCAACACCCAAGGCGGAACGGAAAGCGGCGCAGGCGGCCGTGCCGAGATTTCCGGCGCGACGATCGATTTGATGACCGGATACGATATCCGCACAGGGTTTACCGGACGCAACGGCACGTTGCTGCTGGATCCCCAGAACATCACCATCGGCGCGGCCGACGATCTGGATGCGTTCTCCATGGTCAAGATCGCTTTCGATTATGCGCTGGCGGATAGTGATTCTTTTGGCGTGAGCACGGCCCTGAACGGAGCGGGCAATATCTTGGCAGTCGGTGCATATAATGATGACACAGGCGGCACGGATCGCGGCGCTGTCTATTTGTTTGGCCTTGATCCGGACGATGTCACCTTTGCCCCCGTTTTCGAACAGAAGATCGCCCATGGCACAGGCGGTTTGACGCTGGCCAATGGCGATTCTTTTGGTATTAGTTCTGCCTTGAATGGGGCAGGCGATATTCTGGCGGTGGGCGCGCATACGGATGGCACGGGTGGCGTAGGCCGCGGCGCAGCCTATCTGTTCCGTCTTGATCCGAATGACTTATCCGTCAGCGCTATGATGCAGAAAAAAATCGCGCACGGCGTGTCGGGTTTAAGCCTTCTGAATTCAAGCAATTTCGGCGTCGGGGTTTCCCTGAATGCTGCGGGCGACATTTTGGCGGTCGGCTCGCATAACGACCCGGTAAATGGCGTAAACCAGGGGTCGGCCCATTTGTTTAGGCTGGATACGGATAATCTGTCGTTTGATCCGGTTTACGAGAAAAAAATCACGCATGGCGTTTCCGGCATCTCTCTTGTGAACGGAGACCGCTTCGGACGCACCGTTTCCCTGAATGCCGTTGGCGATATGTTGGCAATCGGCGCCGTGCAGGATAATACCGGATTCACGGGGGCGGGCGCGGTTTATCTTCTGGGCCTTGACCCGGGCAATTTGTCTGCCGATCCCGTCTATGGCACCAAGATAGCTCATGGAACAAGCGGACTGGTTTTAAATGCGGGTAATCGTTTTGGCTCATCCGTTTCTCTGAATGCTTCCGGCAATATTCTGGCTGTTGGCGCGCCATTGGATGACGCAGGTGGCAGCAATCGTGGCGCAACCTTTTTATTCAGCCTTGACCCGAACGATTTATCGGCCATTCCTGTTTTGGAAAAGAAAATTGCACACGGGGTATCCGGCGTAACGCTGAATAATACCGACTATTTTGGTATTTTCACTGCGTTGAACGGCACCGGAAATATGTTGACGGTAGGAGCGTATCGTGACGATACGAACGGCACGGATCGTGGCGCGGTCTATTTGTTTTCGCTTGACCCTAATAACCTTTCCGCCGACCCGATATTGCGCAACAAGCTGCATGAAGGCAACCCCAATCTTCTTTTGAATGATGGCGGGCGCTTCGGTCGCGCCGTCGCGCTGAACGATGCGGGCGATATTCTGGCGGTCGGCGCGTATCAGGACAATACGGGCGGCACCAATCGCGGCGCGGTGTATGTGTTCAATACCAATCCGGATGATTTAAGCCAGTCCCCCGTCTTCCGTCAGAAAATCGCCCATGGCACGAACGGTCTGACCCTGACAAACAATGGCTATTTTGGCGCTTCTGTTGCGCTCAACGGGACGGGCGATATTCTGGCCGCCGGGGCTTTCTGGGAAAATTCCCAGCGCGGCGCGGCGTATCTGTTTTCACTCGATCCGTCGAATTTAACGTTGGCTCCGACGCTCGAGAATAAAATTGAACACGGAACATTCGGTCTGACGCTGGCGTCAGGCGATGGGTTTGCGTCCGGGTTGGCGCTCAACAGCACTGGAACAATTCTGGCCGCCGGAGCGTATCAGGACGACACGAACGGCCCCAATCGTGGTGCGGTGTATCTGTTCGACCTTGACCCGAATAACCTTTCCGCCGCCCCTGTGCTCGAAAAGAAAATTGTGGACGGCATGGCAGGAATTTCTCTGAATGATGAGAGCTGGTTCGGGTCGTCTGTTGCGCTGGATGGGGACGGGGACGTTCTGGCGGTCGGCGCACGGCGTGATAATACCGGTGGCGCCAATCGCGGTGCGATTTATTTGCTTGGTCTTGATCCGAACGATCTGTCGGCCGATCCGGCCTATGGTTATAAAATCGACAGCACTTTCTCCGGGATTACCCTTGCAGAGGATGAGCTGGGTATTAGTGTTGCGTTAAATAATGATGGAACGCTTTTGGCGGCGGCGGCGCATCTAAGCGACATGGGCGGCGCGAACAAGGGGGTTACCTATTTATTTTCGCTTGATCCGACTGATTTGACGCATATTCCGGTGCTGGAAAGAACGCTTGCGCACGGCGTCAACGGTATCACGCTCTCGAACGAGGATCGTTTTGGTATTGGCGTTGCGTTGAATGGGGATGGAAATATTCTGGCTATCGGCGCGATGGATGATGATACAGGCGGCAGCAATCGCGGCGCGGTCTATCTCTTCGACGTGACGGGCGTTCTGACCGGAAACAACCAGCTTTACGGATATAGCGCGGCCGATAGCGTGAATTTCACGCCCGAGATGATCGCCGCCTTGCTCAATGGCGGCAACAACGTGACGCTGCAGGCGAATAACGACATCACAGTAAACTCGGTGCTGCTGGTGAATAATCCCTTGGGCGATGGCGGCACGCTGACGCTGCAAGCGGGGCGCTCGGTCGTATTCAACGCCAACGTCACCACCGATAACGGTGATCTGGTCGTGATTGCCAACGACACGGCGGCCAGCGGCGTGGTCGATCTGTATCGCCTTGCTGGCGCGGGCGGCATCACCATGGCGGCGGGAACATCCATCGACGCCGGCACGGGCGCGGTCTCGTTTATCGTGCGCGACGGCGACGGCATCACAAATGCCGAAAGCGGAAACATTGATTTGCGCAGCGTCACGGGCAACACCATTTTGGCCGAGACCGATCTGGATGTGATTGTGAACGGGCAACTCACAGGCCATGCAGCGGGCAATGCGCTGATCCTCGCCGCGCGGAACTTTATCAACAATTTCGGCGCCACGGCGCTTAATACGCCTGCCGGGCGTGCGCTGGTGTATTCGACCGATCCGGCGGACAACACGCTGGGCGGGCTGACGGGATTCGGCACGCAATACAATGTGACCTATGCCGGCAATCCACCGGCCTCGATCGGCGGCGCGGGCAATATGCTGTTATACAGCCTGGCCGCCGACCCGACCCCGCCGGGCGTGCCCAATCCGAAACAAATGCTGTGGACGCCGCAAAGCGTGCCGCGTTCGGGCGGCGGCAATACCACGCCAAGTCATGCATCCGATCCGCAAGCG
>CBFGSX010000011.1:0-21939 GCA_965651535.1 uncultured Alphaproteobacteria bacterium
CCATGGCACTGAAAGAATGGACCTTCGGGTCAAGCCCGAAGGCCCCAGAGAGGGGAGGCTTCTCAAACTGAAATGCGGCGGGGGTTTTCTTTTATGCAGGCGGCCCTATTTCAAGCCTCATGAGAGCCAAACGTAAACCCGAAACACCGATTGCAGCCAATCAGCCTTCAAAAGAGGCGGAACAACGCGCCGTGGAAGAAGCGTCCGAGGAGTCTTTTCCCGCCAGCGACCCGCCCGCCTGGACGGGATCGGCGGCCAATGTCGCCGCCCCGGTCGAACTGCCCAAGGAAAAGCCCTTTCCTATAAGGCTTCTTTCAATCCTGACGGGAAAAGCAAAACGCCGCTAGGCAGCTTGTCCGGGTCGATCCAATACAGCGTGAATTTCTGGCCGACCTCGTCGCCGATAATATCGTCCATTTTGTAAAAGGACGGATCGGCGAAATTGGCGTTATAAACAAACGTAATCTCGTGTCCCGGCAGGTCGTGGAAGACAAAGATGTTCTCCGTGACCATCAACAAGGAAACATCCGTGATCGCGGCGTTCAGTTCTTCCCTGATTTCCCGGTGGATGGCATCGAGACTTTTCTCGCCGAATTCAACATGCCCGCCCGGTACGCGGTAACCCTTCAGGCTGCCGTCTTTTTCATGAATTTTATGCACAAGAATTTCCGTCCCGCGACGGAACACGGCATAGGCTTTGACGCGGATATCGGAGCGAGTCATGGGTTTTGTCCTTAATAATATAATGTCATCCCCGCGCAGGCGGGGATCCAGCGGTACAGAACCGCTGATTCTGACTGGATTCCCGCTTTCGCGGGAATGACGGTCTAATTTAAATTCTTAAGCCGTCTTCTTTACCAGCGGTGCGCGGATTTGCAAGTGCAGGTCGCGCAGTTGCTTCTCGGTGGCCTCGGTCGGCGCCTGCATCATCGGGTCTTCATAGGCCCCGTTCATGACGAAAGCATAAACCTCGCGCAAATTCGGCTCGTCCGCGATCAACATGATCATGCGGTCGATCCCGAAAGCGCAGCCGCCGTGCGGCGGCGGGCCGAAACGGAACGCATTGAGCATCCCGGCGAATTTCTTCTCTAGGTCGTCACGCGTATAGCCCGCCAGCGCAAAAACCTTCTCCATGATTTCAGGACGATGGTTACGAATACTGCCCGAGCACAGCTCGAACCCGTTGCACACCGCGTCATATTGATAGGCCAGAACATCCAGCGGATTTTTGCTCAGAGCGTCCATCCCGCCTTGCGGCATCGAGAACGGGTTGTGCGTAAAATCGATACGCCCGTCATCGGTTTCCTCGTACATGGGGAAGTCGACCACCCAGAGAAGCTTGAACGTGTTCTTCTCGAGGATATCGCCGATATCGTGGCAGATTTGCGTGCGCGCCCTGCCCGCCATTTTCGCGGCGGCTTTTTCCTTGTCGCAGACAAAGAACACGGCATCGCCCGTTTCAAGCGCGGCGGCTTTTTTCAATTCATCGAGGGCTGCGGGAGCCAGGAATTTTGCAATCGGGCCTTTGGCACCTTCGGCATCTAAAACGATATACCCGAGGCCCGGAGCGCCCTCACCGCGTGCCCAATCATTGAGCTTGTCAAAGAAGCTGCGCGGACGGTCGGCCACTTTCGGCGCACGGATGGCACGAACCACGCCGCCTTTTTCAATCACGCCCTTGAACGCTTTGAATTCTACATCGTCGCGTTTGAATACATCCGTCACATCACAAATGATCAGCGGGTTGCGCAGATCAGGCTTGTCCGTGCCGTATTTCAGCTCGGCCTCGCGATAGGTGATGCGCGGCCATGCGCCCTTCGTTACGGAACATTTGACACCCTGATAATCGCTGAATTTTTCAAACAGACCGCCGATCACAGGCTCCATCGTGGCGAACACATCTTCCTGCGTGACAAAGGACATTTCCATGTCAAGCTGATAGAACTCGGCCAAGCGATCGGCGCGGCCATCTTCGTCGCGGAAGCACGGCGCGATCTGGAAGTAACGATCAAAACCGCCGACCATCAGCAATTGTTTGAATTGCTGCGGCGCTTGCGGCAGGGCATAGAATTTACCGGGATGCAGCCGCGACGGCACCAGATAGTCGCGCGCGCCTTCGGGCGAGCTTGCCGTCAGGATCGGCGTCTGGAATTCGTTGAAACCTTGCGCCAGCATGGCCTCGCGCAGATAGCGGATCACGTTCGAGCGCAGCATGATGTTTTTATGCATCTTTTCGCGGCGCAGATCGAGATAACGGTATTTGAGGCGCAATTCCTCGCCCGCGTCATCCGGCACGCCGACCTGAAGCGGCAGCACATCGGCGCTGGACTGGACGGATAATTCGGAAATTTTGACTTCGACTGCACCGGTGGGGAGTTTATCGTTCACCGTCTCGGGCGAACGCGCAATGACCTCGCCCGTCACGGTGATGACGGACTCGACGCGCAGATCGTCAATGGTTTTGAAATGCGGGCTGTCGCTGTCGATCACGCATTGCGTGATGCCGTAATGGTCGCGCAGATCGACGAACACCAGATTCCCGTGGTCGCGCTTGCGGCTGATCCAGCCGGAAAGGCGGGCCGTCTGGCCGACATGGGAAGCGCGGAGGTCTCCGCATTTATGGGTGCGATAGGCGTGCATGACAAAGTCTCTTGAATTGGCTATGGTGGCGGCATATTGTGCCGAAAGAATAGAGATGACTCAAGAATTATTAAAGCCGATCACGACCTCTGCCGAGCTTAAAACCCTGTGCCAGAGCCTGTCCGGCGAGACTTATATCACCGTCGATACGGAATTTATGCGGGAAAAGACCTATTTCCCCCAGCTTTGCCTTGTGCAGGTGGCTGGAAATGCCGTCAACGGCCTGATCGACGCGCTGGCCGAGGGGCTGGATTGGACGCCGTTTTGGGAATTGATGAAGAACCCGAAAATCCTCAAGGTTTTCCACTCACCGCGGCAGGATATCGAGATTTTCGTCAAAATGGCCGGATTCGTCCCTGCCCCGCTTTTCGATACGCAAATCGCCGCCATGGCCTGCGGATTTCCCGATCAGGTGTCCTATGCGCGCCTTGCCGAGAGCCTGACGGGGACGGCCATCAACAAAGAGGAGCAATTCACCGACTGGACGAAGCGCCCCTTGCGCCCCGCGCAGCTGGAATATGCGTTATCCGATGTCACCGTTTTGCGCGGCGTTTACGAGGCGTTGTTGGCGCGGCTGGAGCGTAACGGCCGCACCGATTGGCTGTCCGGCGAGAACGAAAAACTCAACGACATCAAGACCTATCAGGTCGATCCCGACCAGATCTGGCAACGCATGAAGCTGCGCAGCAACAAGCCCAGCAGTTGGGCGGCGCTGAAATCCCTTGCCGCGTGGCGCGAAAACGAGGCCATGCGCGTCAACCGCCCGCGTCAGATGATCCTGAAAGACGATGTATTGTCGCAACTGGCCATGGCCCTGCCCGACACGCCCGAGAAGCTCGAAGGCACACGCGGCTTTCCCAAGGGGCTAGCCAACGACAAGCGTGGTGAAGCCATTATCACCCTGATTAAAGAGGCGAAAAAGGCCGGACGCGACGCCATGCCCGCGCGCAATGACCGGATTTCCCTGACCCCCGCGCAGGAAGACCAGCTGGAACTTTTGAAGCTGGCGCTTAAAATCACCGCCCGCAAAGAAGGACTGGCCGCCCGTCTCATCGCCCAGAATGGCGACCTCGAGGCCTTTATCGCCGGGCTGGACACCCCTTTGCGCCATGGCTGGCGTGCCGATATTTTCGGCAATCTGGCAGAGAAGCTGATCACCGGCCAAACCGCCCTGAGCGTAAACGGGATGGTTGAGGTATTATAATACCTCTCTTTTTTCCTTGACGGGGCAAGGGTTTTTAGGGCATAAAGCGGCCTCTATAAAACAAGAGGCAACAAAATGCTGCATAACCAAACCAAGTTCGTCCGTGTCGAGGACGCCGATAAAAAATGGGTTTTGTTCGATGCCAAGGATATCGTCGTCGGCCGTCTGGCTGCCGAGATCGCAAAAATCCTGCGTGGCAAACACAAAGCCAACTTCACCCCGAACATCGACAACGGCGATTTCGTCGTTGTGATTAACGCCAAGCACGTTCACCTGACGGGCAACAAGCTGACGGATGACATCTATCGCTGGCACACCGGTCACCCGGGCGGCCTGAAAGAGCGCAGCCAGGGCGAATTGCTCCGCGGCAAACATCCCGAGCGCGTCGTCGAGAACGCCGTGCGCCGCATGATGCCGAAAACCCGTCTGGGCGTGAAGCAACTGGCGAAACTGCGCGTTTATGCCGAGGCGACCCACCCGCACGAAGCGCAAAACCCGCAAAAAATCGAATTCGCGGCTAAAAACGCGAAGAACGCGAAGAGAGGCTAACGATCATGGTTACCAAGAAAACCGACGATAAAGATACCAAGGCGAAAAAACCGGCTGCCAAAAAGCCCGCCGCCAAAAAAGCGGACAAGCCCGAGGTCAAAGTCGAAAAAGTCGTCGAGCGCAAGGCCAAACCCTCGCTCGCCACGCTGAAAAAAGACATGGCCGAAGCTGCTCCCGTTGCCGCTCCTGCCAAAGCCGAGAAACAGGCGCAAGCGCCCGTCGACAACACCGTCCAGAAACTGGATAAGTTCGGCCGCGCCTATGCGACCGGACGCCGCAAGTCGTCCACCGCCCGCGTGTGGCTGACCCGCGGCAAGGGCACGATTACCGTCAACGGCAAAAAACTGGACGAGTATTTCACCCGTCCGACGCAGCGCATGGTCATCATGCAGCCTCTGGTCAACGCCAAGCGCGACACCGAGTTCGACATCAACATCACAGTGGCCGGTGGTGGCGCTTCGGGCCAGGCCGGTGCGGTGCGTCACGGCATTTCCCGCGCGATGACGTATTTCGAGCCGGAATTGCGTCCGGGCCTGAAAGCCGAAGGCTTCCTGACCCGCGACAGCCGCAAGGTCGAGCGTAAGAAATACGGTCTGCGCAAAGCCCGCCGCCGCAAGCAGTGGAAGAAGCGTTAAGAAGACTCCGTCATCCTCCGCTTTATGCGGAGGATCTCAAGATACTCCGAACAAGTCGGAGTATGACGAGAAAGAAAGATCATCAAAAAGCCCTCCTCGCGGAGGGCTTTTTATTCTTGGAGAAATTTCGTTCAGTTTACCTGCGCATCGGTTTCCGCAAAGCGCCAGCAGGCCGATTGCGGGAAGCAGGTCATTTGCCGACGCAATGCTGCATGATGCACATGTACCCGGCCCGTCGGCGACAGAATCTGCGCCAGCACGCGCGTGCGCTTGGCGACGCAACCCATATCCACCACACGGCGGGCGATCTCCCGCGCGGGCGAATAGTTCTGGTTGGCTTGGCGGCGCAGGCCTTTTGCGGCTTTCAGACCTTCATAGTCCCATTGCGCCTTGCTCGTTGATAGATAACGTGCGTTTTGTTCCGGCATATCAATCTCCTCCCTGTTGATTGGTGTGCCACAACCCTCATCGCATCAATTAGGCTTCATCTTGAAGTTATCAAGATTGGCCGTTAAGATTCAAATCAAATCGACGCTGCACACGCAAAAAGAAACAAAATTTCGCATGGCCCAACATAATCCCGATCATTTTTTACCTTATGGCGATATTACGCCAAAGATCGCGCAAGATTGTTACGTCGCGCATAGCGCCGTCATCATCGGCGATGTGGTGATCGGGGCCGAATCAAGCATCTGGCACCATGTTTTGATTCGCGGCGATGTGAACTTTATCCGCATCGGCGCGCGCACGAATATCCAGGATGGCTGCGTGGTGCACGTGTCGCGCACGACAGGCGGCCAGACCATTATCGGCGACGACATTACCATCGGCCATATGGCGTTGATCCATGCCTGCGAGCTTCAGGACAAATGCTTTGTCGGCATGAAGGCGATGGTCATGGACAACGCCGTAATCGAAAGCCACGGCATGCTGGCGGCGGGCGGCGTGCTGACGCCCGGCAAAGTCATACGTTCGCGTGAGTTGTGGATGGGAACCCCTGCCCGTTTCGTGCGCAAACTGACCGACGAGGATCTGGCACGCATGGCCGATAACGGCGAGGAATACCGGATGTTATCGCGGCGGTATATGGGGCAGAAGTAACCTCTCCCCTTGCGGGAGAGGTCTGAACGCAAAGCGTTCAGGGAGAGGGGGAAATCAATCGAGCAAACCCCATTTCTTTTCCAGCTTTGCTATGTCTTTAAGGATATGTGTTTTGGGAGCTATTACACCCGATATAGCGTCTATCTGCACACATCTTTGTCTTCCCATCTGGCATTTTTTTGTCTGTTCCGAAAGATAAGGCTCTATTTCGGGATATACTGACGAGCCTAAAATCTCATTATTACTGAGATTCGCTAACTCTTCGCGCCATCTTTTGATAGTTTCCCTACGAGATTGCTTGGTATTCTTTCTTTTATCGATCCAATAGTTGACCACAGGAGAAATAACCACATTTACAATGGCCGCTACAACGGAAGACATTAAGACCACCTCGAGTATCTGCACTTTATCCCCCTCTCCCGTCGCCCCTACGCTAAAGCTTCGGGGGACGACCTCTCCCGCAAGGGGAGAGGTAAGTTGTTACAATGCCCTTACCTTGACGTAGCTGCCCGGGGCGGGTTCGAGGGATTTTTTAATTTTACGCGCGGGGACTTTTTTTCCGCCATGCTTGGCAATCCATTTGGCCCAATGGTTCCACCATGAACCGTCGAATTGCTTCGCGCCGTCCAGCCATTCATCGGCGCTGTTGGGCAATTTGTCGTTGGTCCAATAGCCGTATTTGTTTTTCGATGGGTGGTTGACGATGCCCGCGATATGGCCCGATCCGGCCAGCGTGAAGGTCACTTTACCGTCCAAGAGTTTCGCGCCCGCATAGGTCGCTTTCCACGGCGCGATATGATCCTCGGCCGCGGAAATGAAATAGGAAGGCGTGTCGACGTCATGAATATTGAGCGCGGTTTTATTCAACACCAGCTTGCCCGGCTTGGACAGGTTGTTGTGCAGATACATCTGACGCAGGTAAAAGCTGTGGCAGGATGCGGGGATGCGTGTGGAATCGCTGTTCCAATACAATAAATCAAAGGGGAAAGGCTCGCGCCCCAACAGGTAATTATTCACGACAAACGACCAGATCAGGTCATTGGCGCGCAGCATATTGAACGTCGTATGCAGATGCCACGCGTCGAGATACCCCTTCTCGGCCATCATGTTTTCCATGGCGGAAATCTGGGACTCGTCGGTAAAGACGGTCAGCTCGCCGGAATCTTCGAAATCGATCAACGCGGTGAAAAACGTCGCGGATTTCACGGGGGATTGCCGTCCTTTTGCCTTGAGATAGGCCAGATAGCTCGTGAGCAGCGTTCCGCCGATGCAATAACCGATGACGTTGACCTGTTTTTCGTTCGTCGCGTCCTGCGCGGCCTTGATCGCGGCCTCGAGACCCTTGGTCATGTAGTCATACCAGCCCAAGTCACGGTGGCGCGTATCGGGGTTCGACCATGAGGTGATGAACACCGTGTGCCCCTGATCTACCGCCCATTTGACGAAGGAATTCTCGGGCTGCATATCGAGGATGTAATATTTGTTGATCCACGGCGAAATGATGACGAGCGGCGTTTTATAAACCTGTTTGGTCGAGGCTTCGTATTGAATGACCTGGAGCAATTCGTTCTGGAACACGACCTTGCCCGGCGTAGTGGCCAGATTTTTCCCGACCTCGAACAGCTCTTTTTTGACCATCGAGACCTTGGGCAGGCCGTTATTCTCCTTGAGATCGCGGATCAGGTTTTCCATGCCGCGCAGCAAATTCTCGCCGCGGGATTTCAGCGTCTCGTCCAAGACCTCGGGGTTGGTCATCCAGAAATTGCTGGGGCTAAGCGCGTCCGTATATTGCCGCGCCGCAAAGCGCAATTTGCGCGACAGCGCCGGATCGACGGTCTCAACCTCGAGCAGCCTGTCCTGCATCCAGCGCGTCGTCAGCAGATAAGTCTGGCGTAGATAGTCAAAAAGCGGATTTTCTACCCAACGCGGATCGCGGAAGCGGCGGTCGTTCTTGTCGGCGGGAATAACCGGCGCGGCGTTTTTACCGCTCAAGCGCTCGGAGGTTTGCTGCGCAATCCGCAAGCTGTCCTCGAGCAGCTCCTTTTGCGCCTCGAGGATATGCTCGGGATTTTTGAGCGCCGCCGTCCAGTATTGCAGCACGCTTTGCTGGAGCGCCATCGGATCCTGCGCGGCCTGTTGCGGCATGCGCGTGGAAAACTCTGTCAGTCTTTCACCCAGAATCTGCCATAATTCCTGCTGTTTTTCGAGGAAACGCTGGCCGGTTTCGGCCCAGTCGTCGATTTTGGGGGCGGGTTGCGCGTTCATGCCCGCGAAAATAGACGCTTTTCCGGGTCTTTTCCAGCCACTAAAGCGCTGCTACACTAGGCCAACCCTAACCCCGATGAGGATTCCATGTTTCCGCGGTATTGCCTTTTGGCCGTTCTTGCCCTGACCCTTTCCGCCTGCGACAGCATTCCCGATAAATACGCCTTCTGGAACGACGATGCGACGGCCCGCAACGCTACCGAGGCTCCGCCGCCCAATCTGGCCGATGTTCCGGTTGCCGGAAACACCGAAGCCGCCAAGGCCGAAATGCAGGCCATGCAAAGCCGCCTCGCCGCCGAGCGCCATCAGGCCTATTTAGCCGCGCAGGGTTTTGTCCCCGTGGACGATACCGCCCCTCTGCCGCAATTCGATCCGGCTTTCGAAGCGCCGGATATGGGCCAAACCGACCTGCCGCCCCCGCCCGTGCAATATCAATATCCGCAAAGTTCGGGCGCGGTTCAGTATAACTATGCCCCCAGCGGCGATGCGGGCTATACCTATGGCTACAGCCCCGTCCATATCGCCCAGACCGGCCAATTAAGCGCCCACCAGCAACAGGCTCAGGCCATCGTGGCCGCCAATGACAGCATCAGCATCGACTTCAGCGCGCTGGACGGCACAGCCTCCGCCCCCGCCGTCGATTACGCCATGCCCTCGGCCATGCTGTCGGGATTGCCTCTGGTCTATTTCAAGCACGGTTCTGCCGCGCTTGACGCCAAGGATCGCGCCGCTTTACGCGAATTGGCCGCCGAGCTGAAGAACCAGCCCGTCTCGGTCGTCGTTGCGGGTCATGCCAGCAAACGCACCGGATTGGGAAATCCTGTCCTGTCGCGCGACGTGAATTTGCGTATGTCCGCCAAGCGCGCCAACGCCGTCATGCGGGAACTGGCCAAGCTGGGCGTCAATCCGGAACAGATTTTCGTCACGGCCTATGGCGATTCCATGCCGAATATCGGCAACGTCTCGGGCCTGCCGCAGGAAGCTGCCGACCGCCGCGTCGAAATCCTGCTTGACCGATAAAAATATCTGGGGTCTTTGGGCTTGACCCGAAGACCTCTGGGCACTCGGATCAAGTCCAAGTGCCCCAGAGGGGGAAATATGTTGGCTCCGGCCCACCGAGACACATCCGAAACCCTGACATCCCTGTCCGGCAAGCTCTGGCGCTTTGCCGACACGAATGCGCGCACGGCGCAAACCATCGCCCAGCAGCACGGCCTTGACCCCATGGTCGCCAATATCCTTGCCGCGCGCGGAGCCGATCCGAACGGCCTCGAGAAATTCCTGCATCCGAAATTGCGCGACTGGCTGCCCGATCCGTTCCTGTTCCGCGATATGGACAAGGCCGCGGCGCGTATTCTCCGCGCCATCGAAACGCATGAAAAAGTCGCCCTGTTCGGCGATTACGACGTGGACGGCGCGACCAGCACCGCGCTGATGACGCGCTTCCTGCGCGAGATGGGCGTCGATCCGACATTATATATTCCCGACCGGATGCTGGAAGGCTACGGCCCGAACGTGACCGCGTTCCAACAACTGATTACCGCCGGACACACGCTGATCATCACATTGGATTGCGGCGTGTTGGCCTATGAGCCGATTGCCTTTGCCGAAAAAAACGGCGTCGATGTCGTCGTGCTGGATCATCACATGGCCGCGCCGGAATTGCCCGCCGCGCACGCCGTGGTCAACCCGAACCGCTTGGATGAAATAACGGGGTTTCGCTATCTGGCCGCCGTCGGCGTAACTTTCGTGACGTTGATCGCCGTGTCGCAGAAACTGAAACAACAGGGCAAGACGCCTCCCGATTTGCTCCGGCATCTGGATTTGGTCGCTTTGGGAACCGTTTGCGATGTCGTGCCTCTGGTCGATCTCAACCGTGCGTTGGTCGCGCAAGGTTTGAAAATTATGGCGCGCTATGAGAATACGGGCCTCAAGGCGCTGGCCGATGTCGCTGCGCTGGATCAGGCGCCCACGCCCTATCATGCCGGTTTCGTTCTGGGGCCGCGTTTGAATGCGGGCGGACGGCTGGCCAATTCGTCGCTGGGTGCGACGCTGCTTTCCACCCATGACGAAAACGACGCAGCGAAAATCGCCCGGGAACTCGACAGCCACAACAAGGAACGCCAGACCATCGAACGCCAGAGCGTCGAGGAAGCCGTCGGCATGGTCGCGCGCGATCTCGACCGCCACAGCCATGCCATCGTTCTTGCACACGAAGAATGGCATCCGGGCGTGATCGGCTTGATCGCAGCAAGGCTCAAGGAACAATTCCAGCGCCCGACCTGTATCGTCGCGCTCGACAAAAACAGCGGCAAGGGCAAAGCGTCGGGGCGTTCCATCGGCGGGATCGACCTGGGCGCGCTGATCCTCAAGGCGCGTCTCGACGGGCATATTCTCGAAGGCGGCGGCCACGCCATGGCGGCGGGATTTTCCATCGAAGCCGACAAGATCGACCAGCTACGCGAATTCCTGACCGCCGAACTGACCGAAAAATTCGGCCCCGAATTGCCGCCACCGGAAATCACCGTCGACGCCGCGCTGATGCCTGCCGGGGTCAATTTGACCGCCGCCCGGCAATTACAACAATTGGAGCCTTTCGGCGCGGGAAATCCCTCGCCCCGGCTGGTGCTTGCCCCCGTGCGCCTGCAATCCATCCAGATCGTCAAGGAAAAGCATTTGCGCCTGAACGTCACCGACCTAAGCAATCAGCAACGACTTTCTGTTATGCTGTTCGGACAGGCTCAAAGCGCCCTGCACCAGTCCCTGCAAAAGATCACGCCGCAACAGACCGTCGCCATTTTGGGCAGTCTCAAGGTCAATTGCTGGCAGGGGCGCGAGGAAGCCCAGTTTCTTGCCGACGATATCGCGTTGACGGAGTAGATCATGGCCGAAGGCGGCGACGAAGAAAAAACCGAAGACCCAACCGACAAAAAGCTGCGCGAGGCGCGCGAAAAAGGCCAGGTCGCCCACAGCCGCGAGGTTAATACGTGGGTCATGCTGTCCACCGGTGCGATCGTGCTGACTTCAATCGGCGTATGGCTGGCGGGTCGGGTCGGCGACATCATGAAAGAATTCATCGCCAAGCCGCACGCCTTTGCTCTGGACGGCGGCGGCGTGGCCCGGCTGATGGAATACACGGTCATCGAAATCTTCGGCTTGGTTCTTGTCCCGCTGGCGATTTTCTTCGTGGCGGCGTTCATCGCCGGATTCATGCAAGTCGGGCCTCTGATGACTACCGAGCCCATCACGCCCAAGCTGGAAAAAATCGACCCAATCAAAGGCGCCAAGCGCCTTTTCGGCACGCGCGGTCTGGTTGAGTTCGTCAAGGCCTTCTTCAAGATGCTACTGGTCGGTGTCATCAGTTTTATCGTGCTGTGGCCGATTTACGAGGACGCGCACGGCATGGTTGGCATTGAAATTCCCGATATTCTGGGATTCATCCTGACCGAGACGCGCCGCCTGTTCATTGCCGTCTGCACCGTCTTTTTCGTTCTCGCCGTCATGGATTTCATCTGGCAGAAAATGCAGATGACTAAACAGCTGAGAATGTCGCGGCAGGAAATCAAAGACGAATACAAGCAATCCGAGGGTGACCCGCATATCAAGGCCCGGCTGCGCCAGCTGCGCGTCGAGCGCGCGCGCAAACGCATGATGCTCAAAGTCCCGACGGCGGATGTCGTCGTCACCAACCCGACGCACTATGCCATTGCCATGGAATACAAACAGGACAAATCCGGTGCGCCCGTCGTTGTCGCCAAGGGGCTGGACAAGATCGCCCTTCGAATCCGCGAGATTGCCAAGGAAAACGATGTGCCCATCGTGGAAAACCCGCCTCTGGCCCGCGCGCTTTACGACACGGTCGAGCTGGACGAGGAAATCCCTGAGACGCATTACAAAGCCGTCGCCGAGATTATTTCGTATGTGTTTTCGCTGAAGCGGAGATAAAAAAGAGGGAAAAGCCCGCCTTTGCCAAGCCAAAGCCCAAAGGGCGGATGGTGGGCGGTGAGAGGATTGAACTCCCGACCCACTCGGTGTAAACGAGTTGCTCTACCGCTGAGCTAACCGCCCATCCGAGGGCGAATATAAGGGATTTGGGCGAAGGGTCAATCAATAATACATTCTCCGTCATTGCGGGCTTGACCCGCAATCTTTGGGATATAATAGCTGTTTTTACCCAAGGATGGCGGCTCGATGGCCGCCATGACGAAAATCCCCCTCTCCCGCAAGGGGAGAGGTAAAAAAAGGCGCGGAAGCCAAGCCCCCGCGCCTTGTCCGAATGAACGGATAAATTTTATTTCTTTTTGTTGACGGCTTCTTTGAGCGCCTGACCGGCTTTGAATTTCGCCTGATAGGAAGCGGCGATCTTCAGCGTTTCACCCGTCTGCGGGTTGCGGCCTTCGCGGGCGGCGCGGTGCGAGCGGGCAAAGGTGCCGAAACCGACGAGGCGGACTTCGTCGCCTTTTTGCAGGGACATGGTGATCCCCTTGAAAGTGGCGTCGATGGCTTCTTGTGCTGCCGTGTTGGTGAGGCCGGCGGCTTTGGCCACATAGGCCGTGAGTTCCTGTTTGTTCACGATTTTTCCCCTTGGTAATGGCGTTGTGAATGGATGACCCAAAAGGGTCATAAACCAGCCTTACGCCCTTTTTATCAGGGTTTCAATGGTGAATCCGCTCTTGACCCGCGTCTTTGGCGGGTTTCAGGCCCGATTTCGACTCGACACCCTCGATTTCATCAAGGAACGGCACAACCCGGCGGGCCAGAACGTGTTCCAGAACCTGGTCGATGGTTTCCACCGGAATGATCTCCATGCCCGATTTCACATTGTCGGGAATCTCGGCGAGGTCTTTTTCGTTCTCGATCGGGATCAGGACTTTTTTCACACCGCCGCGCAACGCTGCCAGCAGCTTTTCCTTCAAACCGCCGATGGGGAAAACGCGCCCGCGCAAGGTAATCTCGCCCGTCATGGCCACATCGTGGCGCACGGGAATACCCGTCAGAACAGAAACGATCGACGTCACCATGGCAATGCCCGCGGACGGCCCGTCTTTGGGCGTCGCGCCATCGGGCACGTGAACGTGAATATTCTTCTCGTTGAAGATTTTCGGATTGATGCCGAAATCGCGCGCGCGCGACTTGATCAGCATTTCCGCCGCGGTAATGGATTCCTTCATCACGTCGCCGAGTTTTCCGGTCGTCGTGACCTTGCCCTCGCCGGGGATGACCACCGCCTCGATCGGTAACAGATCGCCGCCGACCTCGGTCCAGGCCAGGCCGTTGGTGATGCCGATCAATGCCTCGGATTCGATGGCGTCATAGCGGAATTTGCGGATGCCCGCGAACTCGCCCAGATTTTTGTCCGACACGACAAGCGTCTTGTGTTCCTTGAGCAGGATTTTCTTGACCGATTTGCGGCACAGATTGCCGATCTCGCGCTCCAGATTCCGCACTCCCGCCTCGCGTGTGTAATAGCGGATCAGGTCGCGGATGGCCGATTCCTCGATCACCAGCTCCTCGGGCTTGAGGCCGTTCTGCTCGAGTTGTTTCGTGATGATATGCGTCTTGGCGATTTCCACCTTTTCATCCTCGGTGTAGCCGGACAGGCGCAAAATCTCCATACGGTCGAGTAACGGACGCGGAATGTTCATCGAATTCGCCGTGCAGATGAACATCACGTCGGACAGATCGTAATCGAGTTCAAGGTAATGGTCGTTGAAGGCCACGTTCTGTTCGGGGTCCAAGACCTCGAGCAGCGCCGCTGCCGGATCGCCGCGATAGTCGTGGCCCATTTTGTCCACTTCATCGAGCAAAAAGACGGGGTTTGACGTGCCACCTTTTTTCATGCCCTGCACGATCTTGCCGGGCATGGCGCCGATATAGGTGCGGCGGTGACCGCGAATTTCGCTTTCGTCATGCACGCCGCCCAAAGCGACGCGCACGAATTTGCGCCCCGTCGCGCGCGCGATGGATTTGCCGAGCGAGGTCTTGCCGACGCCGGGCGGGCCGACAAGGCACAAGATCGAGCCTTTGACCTTTTGCGTGCGCTGTTGCACGGCGATATATTCAAGGATGCGTTCCTTGACTTTCTCAAGACCGTAATGATCCTCGTTGAGAACCTTTTCCGCCTTGCGCAGATCTTTTTGCGTGCGGGTGCGTTTGCTCCACGGCACGGAGATAATCCAGTCGAGGTAATTGCGCACGACGGTGCTTTCCGCCGACATCGGCGACATCATTTTCAGTTTCTTGAGTTCAGCCAGCGCCTTTTCCTTGGCTTCTTTGGGTAGGCTGAGTTTTTTCAGCTTGTCTTCAAGCTCCTTGATTTCGTTGGCACCCTCTTCGCCATCGCCCAATTCTTTCTGGATGGCCTTGATCTGTTCGTTCAGATAGTAGTCGCGCTGGGATTTCTCCATCTGGCTCTTGACGCGCTTGCGGATCTTTTTCTCGACTTCCATCACGTCGATTTCGGATTCCAAAAAGCTGAACAGATGCTCGAAACGCTCCTTGACCGTCTTGACCTCGAGCAATTCCTGTTTTTGCTGGATCTTCATCGGCAAATGCGCCGCCATGCTATCCGCCAGCTTGGCGTTGTCGTCGATCTGGCTGAGCGAGGTCAGCACGTCGGTGGCGATTTTCTTGCTGAGCTTGATATATTGGTCGAATTGCGACAGCGTGGCGCGGGCCAACGCGTCCAGCTCGCGCACATCCCCTGCCGAGTCATCGGGCTGGGATTCGATCGTCGCCTCGAAATAGCTGTCATTGTCGTGGAAATTCTGAACCTTGACGCGCGCGCCGCCCTCAATCAGAACCTTGACCGTGCCGTCGGGCAATTTCAAAAGTTGCAGCACCGTGCCGATCGTCCCGAAGCGATAAAGGTCTTTCATCGACGGCGCATCGAGCGTCGCGTCCTTTTGCGTCACCAGCACGATTTTCTTGTCGGTGCGCATTACGCCCTCGAGCGCGCGCACGGATTTGTCGCGGCCGACGAAAAGCGGCACGATCATGTGCGGGAAAACCACAATGTCCCGGAGCGGCAGAACCGGCAAAGTCTGGGTATCGGTCTCGGCCTTTTGCGGCTCTTGTTTGGTCTCGGGGACGTCTTCGGTCATGTCACACTCCTGGATGGCCCCCTCCAATTGAGGCGGGCGGGTTTTTGCGACTCACCTTTTCGATGCCGCCGCGTGTCTTGCTATTCTATAATGTGGAGCCAGAAGTTAAAAGATCAAGAAGCATTTACCCGTCACTCCGGCGAAAGCCGGAATCCTTGGTTAAATTCCGCGTTTTACCCAAGGATGGCGGGTCGCAGCCCGCCATGACGCCAGCAGTTAACGCTTATCGACGACCTTATCGACGATCCCAAAAGCCTTGGCTTCGGCGGCGGACATGAAATTGTCGCGTTCCAGCGCCTTTTCAATGACATCGATCGGCTTGCCCGTGTGCTTGACGTAAACATCATAGAGCGTCTGGCGAATCTTGCGGGTTTCCTCGGCGTGAATGAGGATATCCGTCGCCTGCCCCTGATAGCCGCCCAGAGGCTGGTGCACCATCACGCGGGCGTGCGGCAGGATAAAGCGCTTATCCTTGGTTCCGGCGCACAGCAACAGCGAGCCCATCGAACAGGCCTGACCCAGGCAAATGGTCGAAACGTCGCATTTGATATATTGCATCGTGTCATAGATCGACATACCGGCGGTCACAACACCGCCCGGCGAGTTGATATAAAAAGCGATATCCTTGGACGGGCTTTCGGATTCAAGGAACAAAAGCTGGGCGCAGATCAGACTGGCCACATAGTCGTTCACTTCGCCCGTCAGGAAGATGATGCGCTCTTTCAACAGGCGCGAATAAATGTCAAAGCTGCGCTCGCCGCGATTGGTCTGTTCAATGACCATGGGCACAAGGTGGTTGGCAACGATCGGGTCGAAATGGGACATGATTTCCTCTGTGGCGTGTTTGATTCCGATTTAAGGGCCAAAGCCTGAAAGAAAGGTTACTGGGTTTCGAGCCAAACACAAGCGTGCCAATTACCATATAAAAACCCCGCCGAAGCGGGGTTTTCTAAAACTGCATTCCCGAGCGAAGTCGAGGGATCTCAATCCGTGAGGGCTTATTTCTTTTTCTTGCCTTCGATGCGGGCGTTTTCGGCCTCTTCGTCGGGGTCGTGCAGCAATTCTTCCTTGCTGACCGATTTTTCCGTGGTCTGAATCTCGCCTAAAACATAGTCCACGACTTTTTCCTCGTAGATCGGGGCGCGCAGCGAAGCCAAGGCCTGGGCGTTGGTCTGGTAGAACTTGATGACCTTTTGCTCCTGACCCGGATAGTTATAGGCTTCGCGCAGGACGGCCTGATGGATTTCCTGGTTCGTCACCTTGATGTTCTGGCGCTCGCCAATCTCGGAGAGCAGCAGGCCCAGACGCACGCGGCGCTCGGCGATTTCCTGAAATTCTTTCTTGCTGTCCTTGTCCTTTTCGGCCTTTTCGACATCCATGCCGCGGGCCTTGAGGTCTTGCAGGTGGTATTGCCAAATTTGCTCGAACTCGCCCTCGACCAGCCCTTTGGGCACGTCGAATTTATTCGCTTTGTCAAGCGCATCCAAAAGCGCGCGCTTGAGCTTGGCGCGGCTGACCGAAGCATAGTCTTTTTCAAGCTGGTTCTTGATGGCGTCCTTCAGCTCGGCCAGCGTTTTCAGCCCGGCTTTCTGCGCCAATTCGTCGTTCAGCTCGGCGGCCACGGATTCGCGCACGTCGATCACCTCGACCTCGAAATCGGCCGGCTGGCCCTTGAGATCGGGATGGCGGTAATCGTCGGGGAATTGCACCGAGACGGTTTTCTTGTCGCCCGCCTTGCTGCCGACCAGTTGCTCCTCGAACGTGCCGACGAACATATTCGCGCCCAGTTCGAGGTCGAAATCCTTGCCCGCCATGCCCGGCAGTTTTTTGCCTTTGGTCGAGCCGTCAAAGTTGATGCGGATCGTGTCGCCCATCTTGGCCGGGCGCTGTTTTTCCAATGGCTGGCTGGTTTTGTAATTGCCCGCAATGCGCGTCAAAGCCTCGTCGATTTCCTTGTCGGAAATGGGGGTCGTCAGCTTTTCCAGCTTGATCTTTTTCAGATCGGCCGGTTCGATCGCCGGAAGTTTTTCCACCGTCACGGTGAATTCCAGCGCGTTGTCGTTGTCGAACTTGGTGATATCGACTTTGGGCGTCATGGCCGGCTTGATGTTCTTTTCCTTGAGCGCGTTGGTCGTCGCTTCTTCGACGGCGCGTTCGACCGCTTCGGCGCGCACCGAGTCACCATAGCGCTTGCGCAGCAGCTCCATCGGCGCCTTGCCGGGGCGGAAGCCATCAAATTTGGCCTTTTTGCCGACCTCACGCAGACGCTTTTCAATCTGCTTTTCCATGGCTTCGGCTGGAACCTGAATCATCAGCTCACAGGTAAGGCCGTCTTTTTTCTTTTCGGTGACTTTCATTTTCTTCTCGTTTTCAGTCGTTTATACAAAAATCTTCGTGTTGCGCGCTAACTGCGCAGGGTGGTGCGGGCGGAGGGACTTGAACCCCCACGTCTTGCGACACTGGTACCTAAAACCAGCGCGTCTACCATTTCGCCACGCCCGCCCGAGGTCCGTTAAGGGTAAGCCCTGTTCCCTCTCCCCGCAAGGGGAATGGGGCGACCGACGGGGATTGAACCCGCGACAGCTCGGACCACAACCGAGTGCTCTACCACTGAGCTACGGTCGCCACAATGGAACGGAGCCGTTTATAGCGTCCCGCCCCCGCCCAAGCAAGCGGAAATTGGGGAGTTTAAGGGCAATAATCTGCCCCGTTTTACGCTATCCGACGCAATTTTGAACCCTAGACGCATTGCACAATCCCGTTATCATATCCCCGTCCCCTTCTCCTGCCCTTTCGGAGCGCGCCTCGCATGGCAAAAAAATCCGTAAAATCGAAAAAGCCGACCGACATCACGCAACTTTTGAAAAAAGAACATATTGAATATGTCGATTTCCGCTTTACCGACCCGCGCGGGAAACTGCATCACCTGACCCAGCATGTCGACGCGGTCACGAATGACGAATTGATCGTCGGCATTCCGTTCGACGGCTCGTCCATCGCCGGATGGAAGGCCATCAACGAAAGCGACATGTTGTTGATTCCCGACCTGAGCACGGCGCACCCCGAGCCGTTCGCCCAGGCTAAAACACTGAATATGCTTTGCACCATTTCCGATCCCAAGACGCGCAAGCCCTATGACCGCGATCCGCGCGGCATCGCGCTGGCCGCCGAGGCCTATTTGAAAAAAACCGGCATCGCCGACACGGTCTATTTCGGGCCCGAAGCCGAGTTTTTCGTTTTCGACGATGTGCATTTCAAAACCACCGATACGGCCATGTATCACAGCGTCGACAGCGTCGAACTGCCCGAAAACAGCGACACGCCTTATGAAGGCGGCAATATGGGCCACCGCCCGCGTCCCAAAGGCGGCTATTTCCCCGTCGGCCCCGTCGACTCCTTGCATGATATTCGCGGCGAAATGCTCAGCACCCTGAAGGCGATGGGCGTAAGTGTCGAGAAGCACCACCACGAAGTCGCGCCCGCGCAATGCGAATTGGGGATCAAATTCCAATCCCTGACCAAAGCCGCCGACGCGATCCAGCATTACAAATACGTGATCCACAATGTCGCGCATCTGCATGGCAAAACGGCCACCTTTATGCCGAAACCGATTTTCGGCGATAACGGCTCGGGCATGCATTGCCACCAGTCGCTGTTCAAAGGCGGCAAGCCCGTTTTCGCCGGAAAAGAATATGCCGGGCTTTCGCAAACCGCGCTGTATTACATCGGCGGCATCATCAAGCACGCGCGCGCGCTCAACGCGTTCACCAACCCGACGACCAACAGCTATAAGCGGCTGGTTCCGGGTTACGAGGCTCCCGTCCTGCTGGCGTATTCCAACGCCAACCGTTCCGCCTCGTGCCGCATTCCCTTCGGCGCAACCGAAAAAGCCAAGCGCATCGAGGTGCGCTTTCCCGATCCGTCCGCCAATCCGTATTTCGCCTTTGCCGCGATGATGATGGCCGGCCTCGACGGGATTGCCAACAAGATCAATCCGGGCAAAGCCATGGATGAAAACCTGTATGAATTACCGCCCGAAAAACTGAAAAAAGTGCCGACTGTCTGTCGCAGCTTGCGCGAGGCCTTGGAAAATCTTGAAAAAGACCATGCGTTTTTGCTCAAAGGCGGCGTCTTCACCCAGGACATGATCGAGGCCTATATCGCGCTGAAAATGGAAGAGGTGCTGGCGTTTGAAACCCGCCCGCACCCGGTGGAATTCGAGATGTATTACTCAGTCTAAGAGGAGGTCGCCGTATGTCGTCCTTTGACACGGTCATCAACGGAATTTTCGCCCCGATCAGCGAGGCGCTGATGGCGGTCGTTTTTTACGCCCCTACCCTGTATCAAAGTGGCGATCACGTCGTCAAACTGCCTCTGGTGCTGATCTGGCTGGTGGCGGCGGCGGTGTTCTTCACCTTTTATCTGGGCTTTATCAATCTGCGCGGTTTGCGCCACAGCTTTCAGGTCATGGACGGACGTTACGATCACCCCGACGATCCCGGACAGGTCTCGCGTTTCCGCATTTTCTCGACCGAACTTTCCGGCACGGTCGGGCTGGGCAATATCGCGGGCGTGGCCGTGGCGATCTCGAT
Organism: uncultured Alphaproteobacteria bacterium; assembly: GCA_965651535.1. Classification (GTDB taxonomy): domain Bacteria; phylum Pseudomonadota; class Alphaproteobacteria; order Micavibrionales; family SZUA-601; genus JAQGJA01. The sequence goes on from CBFGSX010000011.1 coordinate 20,090, forward strand.
CGGCGGCCCGGGCGCAGTCGTGTGGATGTTCCTGTGCGCGTTTTTCGGAATGTCCACGAAATTCGCCGAGGCCGCCTTGGGCGTGAAATACCGCCATATCACCGACGAAGGCGAAATCATGGGCGGGCCGATGTATTACCTGCGCGAAGGCTTCACGGAAAGAGGGATGCCGCGGCTCGGCGCTTTCATGGGCGCGCTTTTCGCCGTGTGCTGCATCGGCGGCTCGTTCGGCGGCGGCAATATTTTTCAGGCCAATCAGGCCCACGCCATTTTGGTGCAGGTCACGGGCGGAACCGAGGCCAGCTTCTGGGCTGACAAGGGTTGGATGTTCGGATTGATCCTCGCTTTCGCGGTGGGCATCGTGATTTTGGGCGGCATTCGCTCGATCGCCGCCGTCGCCGGAAAAATCGTGCCGCTGATGGCGGGGATTTATATCTTGGGATGTCTGGGCGTCATCCTCACCAATGCCTCGGCCATTCCCGCCGCTTTCAAGACAATCCTTGTCGAAGGCCTGACCCTCAAGGCGGGCTTCGGCGGGTTGCTCGGCGCGATGACCATGGGCATCCAGCGCGCCGCCTTTTCCAACGAGGCCGGACTTGGCTCCTGCGCCATCGCGCGCGCGGCCACGAAAACCGGCCGCCCCGTCTCCGAAGGCTTTATGGGGATGCTCAGCCCTGTCGTCGATACGATGATTATCTGCATGATGACGGGACTGGTCATCACCGTAACGGGCGTTTACGAAGGCAGTCAGGGCATGGCGGGCGTCAGCCTCACCAGCCGTTCCTTCGAGACCGTGTTCCCGTGGTTCCCCGATGTGCTGGCCGTGTCGGTCATTCTGTTCGCCTATTCGACGATGCTGGCGTGGTCGTATTACGGCGCGCAGGCCTTTGCCTATCTGGCCGGGGAAAAAATCTGGCTCGAGCGGGTTTACTACGTCGCCTTCTGTCTGTTTTGTATCGTCGGCGCGGCCTCCGACCTGACGGCGGCAATCGGCTTCACCGATGCCATGATGTTCGTCATGGCCGTGCCGAATATCATCGGGCTGTATTTATTGGCGCCGAAATTGCGCGCGGAGCTCAAGGAATACTGGGCCGGACGCAAAGACCTGCCCATCTATGACGCGGCAGGAAAAAGGATCGGTTGATCTTCAGAAAACCCTCCTATCCGTAACCCCTGCGAAAGCGGGGGTCTATTTGGAATAAAAGACAGGGTGAATGGACCCTCGCTTGCGCAAGGGTTGCGTTAGATGGCAGCCTTGAGGCGCGCCATTTCCGAGGCGTGCGTCTTTTCGAAGCGATAGGCCACGTCGTCGGCATCGGCTTTCAGACCTTTTTCCGACAAATCGTTAGCGATTTTCACCAGCGCGGCCTGGGGGCCGCCTTCCAGCAGCACGCCGATAATCACGCCCGCATAGGCATCGCCCGCACCGGTTTTTTCGGCGGCATCCTTGGCGATTTTTCTTACCGCGGCGGCGGTCGCCTTGAAGTGCAGTTCCTCGTCCATGACAAATTTCGTTTCAAAGGCTTTTTGGCGTTCGTCAAACTTGCTCATATTTTTTCTCCAGTAAGATGTCGATGATTTTGACCGATTGCTCGGTGATCTGTCCACAGATATTCCACGGCATGAAATGGGTCTGGAAGGCCCGGATGACAAGCGCCTTGTCCTTGCGGATATCATAGCCGTAAAGCCACAGCTTGCGCAGAAAACCGTCATCGGTCACAACCGGATCGTTTTCAGCGGGGGCAAGCCCGTGCCACAATCCAATGCCATGCTCCGCCAAAAATTTCCAATCCAGATGCGGCCCCGGGTCGGATTTTCTCTCCGGCGCGATGTCCTGATGCCCCAGAATA
>CBFGSX010000012.1:0-20853 GCA_965651535.1 uncultured Alphaproteobacteria bacterium
CCCCTCTCCCGACCACGCTATCGCGCGGCCGACCTCTCCCGCAAGGGGAGAGGTGTCATCGGAAAATCGCCGCAATCAGACGGTCGCGGGCGCGGATCGCTTCCGAGCCTTGGGCGGCGGGCGCTTCGACGAAATAGATCGTTAGCCCCGACGTGTCGTTGGTGAAAATCAGCGCGGCGATGGTGTCGTCTTTGCCATTGGGGGCGCAGGCCGCCTCGGCCACCAGCCAGTTGATATTGCGCGCCGTATTCTGTGCGGGCGGCGAGACCTCGGCGACAAACGGGCCGGTGCAGCGCGCGCGCAATTTTCTCAGGTAATCCGTCGCCACGGCGTCGAAATCGGCCACAGGGGCGGTCGGCATTTTCTTGACGCCGACGAACAGCATGTCCTTCATCCACGCAAAATCAAGCGGTTTGTCGTTGGCGACTTGCGGCTTGAGCAAAAGCGTCTGCGGCTCGAGCAGCGCGGCCTTGAATACGCCGTGCAGAGGCTCGGGCAAAAGCGTTTTGGGTGCTTGCGGCACGGGAGCTTTTTTAGGTTCCGTCTTCTTGGCTTCGGCCTTTTTCTTTGCCTCGTTCTTTGTCTCGTTCTTTTTCTGGGGCTTCTTTTCCGCTTGCTTGACGGGTTCTTTTTTCGTCTCGGGCTTTTTCGCTTCTGTCTTCGGCGCTTCCGGGGTCTTGACAGGGGCGGGCGGCGCATTCATCGCCACAACGGTTTCCGGTTTTTCCGCAGGTTTTGGCGGCTCGGCCTTGGCCTCATCTTTTTTCGTTTCGGCGGGCTTCGCAGCCGCCGCTTTTTCCGCGGCCATTTTCGCCTCGAACGCGGCGTCATCCGTCTGTTCGGTCATGGCCGGCTTCGTACCGCCGCTCTTGCTGGTCTCGATACAATCCTGCAGCGCCATGACGGCGCCGTTTGCGCCCTCCAGCGTATAGACGACCTCGTCATTGGGGCCGCGCAGATAAAGCGCCTGTCCTTGGCGCATCTGGTCGGGCAGAACGTCGGGAATGCCGATGGTCAGGATCTGGGGGCTGACGGCGACGGCTTCGGCGGGAAAGACGTCGCGCTTGTCTACTTGCAGCGTCAGATCGTAATGCTCGCCTGGCGCCATCTTGTCCTGTGGGAAATGCAGCGCAAGGCGGCGCACGCCTTGGGCGTTCTCGGCGATCATCAGCACCGTTCCGTTGTCGTACATATTTTTGACAAGGCAATGGTTGAGCGTTCCGGTTTTCTTGTCGATGTCGCTTTCGGTGCGCCATTGATAGACCGGTTTGGCGATCTGCAGCGCGGGCTCGGTCGCGGCGAATGCCGCGCCGGATAACAGAAGGGACAGGGACAAAAGGAAAAACGGACGCATGGACGATTCTTTTAGGATCGGTTGCCGAGGCTGTCGGGAGTATACGCAACGCTACCGCCTTCGGCCAGAGCCTTTTGCACCAGCGCGCGCTGGCGGAAAGCTTCGGAGCGTTGTTCGCGCGGCGAAGTAAAGCGCCAGGCGGTGATCGCGCCGTTTTCGCGCCGTTCAATCAACCAGGTGGCGACGGTCACCGCGGTGTCGGTGGCGCATTTGCTTTCCATCTGTAAAATTTGCGTGTCGCGGATGTTTTCCGGCAGGCCGATCTGGGAAGAGAATGCGCCGCGGCAGGTGCGCTCCGCTTCGTCGAGCGCGGCGGTGGCGGCGTCGAGCAAATCGCTTTGCTTCATCCGGCGGGCATGGCCTGTGACGGTGCCCAGATCCCAGGCGACTTCATCGTGGCTGGCACGCAGGGGTCTTTCTGATAATCCCAATCCGAACAGGAAGGCGCGCGTATCATCGGCCCATGAAATCGGGGGCGCGGCGGGCGGCGTTTCATCAGCGCGGATGGTCTCGAGCGGCTGCGGCGGAATGTTTTCAACCTTGCGCGGCGCGACGAGCGCGCTCTCGGTCACTTTTTCGATTGGCGCGGCGGGGGCTTCTTCGATGGTGACGGCGATCTTGGGCGACGCGATCTTCTCGCCGCCCAAAGCAACGACGCAATCCGAGAATTCTTGCAAACCTTGCGCCAGCGTGTCGAGCTTGAAGCTGCTGGCCGTGCCGGGCATCGCCACGCGCAAAGCCTCGGCGCCGTCGAGGGTTTCAAAGAAGCTGCGTTTCTTGCCCAGCTGCACCACCAGCACGCGCGGGTTCTCGGCATAGGCCATAAAACTCTCCTCGAATTCGCCGTCGACCTGCACCGTGACTTTGTAATCGCGGTCGGTCTGCAACATATCGATGCCGTAATGGATGCCCAGCGTGCTGTGGCCGTCGCCGCGCTGGCCGATCATCAGCAGCGAGTCGTTCTCGAAGTTTTTTTCCATGAGACAAAAGCGGCGGGATGTGTCGCCGTTTTCCGGTTCGACGACGCGCGTGCCCCAGCTTCCCTTGCCTGCGCTGGGGGCGGGGCGGAAATCGGCCCGTTTGCGTGGCGGTTTGGATGTGGATGGGGAGCGCTGTGCGGGCTGACCGACGCTGGGTATGACGGTGTTGTAATGCCGCGGCAGGGCGGGCGGCTCGGCCGATACCGACAAAGGCGGGCGGATCGCGGGTGGCAGGGCGGGTGGCAATTCGCGGATGATGCCATCGTTGATGGGCAGGGTCGGCGCGCCGAATCCCTGCGGCTTGAGCGGGACGGTGCGACCCGTCTCGGACGGTTTTTTCGGGCGCAGCGGCGTGATCTCGACATCAGCGGGCGGCAGCGGCACGTATTTTTTCTGCGGCGCGGTTTTCTCGAGCGTGACGGGTAGAACGGGGGCAGCGGTTTCCGGCTGCGCGACGACGGGGTCGTCCCAAATCACCGCGCTCAGTTTCGGTGTCGGCATCGGGGCGGGCAGAGGCGCCGGTTGGAGATCAGGTGCCGGTTGCTGCGCGGCGGTCTCGCGTGCCTTGGCCAGTGAGGATTTCAAACGCTCAGCGGCATCATCGGATTCCTGCGGCGCGGGTTTTTCCGCAGCCTTTGCCACAATTTTCTCTGGGGCGGGGACAAAAACCGGTGCCGCTTTCGGCGCGGGCGGCGGTGCATCCCACAGGATTTCGGGCGCGGCGGCCGGTTCGATTTGCGGCAGGGCCAGTTTCATCGGTGCTTCCGCCGCTTTGGGTTTCGTCACAGGCGGCGCGATCGGCTCGGCGATGCGTGCGGGCGCGGGATCGAAAACGATGGCGGGCGTCGGATCGGACTTCGGTGTCGGCGGCGTGTCGGCCTGTGCGGTTTTCACAAGCGAGAAGGTCGGCTTCTCTTTCGGTGCCGGGGGCGGGACGTTCTCGGCGACGACGCGCTCGACGGGCACAGCGGCCAGAACGGGGGCGTTCGCGCTTATGGTAGGCGGGGCCAGTGCCTTGACACAATGCTCGAATTCAAAAAAGGCGCGCTTGTTTCCCGCCAGCCGGTAGATGCCCGCCGTGCCGTCCAGCGAGACGGTGAGGGTCTGGCCCTCGGCCAGCGCCTTGTGCAGCGTGTCGTCGCGGCCGGTATTGACGACAAGCTGCGTGCGACCGATGGCGCTGGCGGCATGGGTCTGGCTCGTGTCGCCGACGCGGGTGGTGACGCCGTAGCGTTTGCCCGGCTCAAGTGCGGCGTTGCGGAAATCAAGGGCGAGGGTGCCGCTTTGCGCGGCGTTGCGGGTGAAGGTGACGACAAGCGGCGCGCCGTCATAGCGCGCGGCCATGGCGCAGAAACCCGCCGGGGTGCCGTCGCGGTTGAGGCGCGGCGCGACGTGCCATTCCGCCATGGATAGAGGCTTGGGCGCAGCCAGCGCGCCGGAAGCTGCGGTCAGAAACAAAAGCGAAAACAGGGACAAGGAACGCATAGCGTCCTTTATGCCAAGATTTCGAGAGGCTGTATAGCCTTAAGCCGAAGCCGGGGCGGCGGCGCTGGGGAGGTTTTCCTGCGCCTGTTCCATTTCCTGGAAGCTGGGCTGGAGGTGGCCGGGGATATTGGCGCGGCCGATCTCCATCGAGATCTGCGGGTTGACGCCCTTGAGGTGCGCGACCAGCACTTCCTTGATGATACGATAGAACTGGGTGTCCTCGTGGATGGCCAGGCCCGAGCGGCTGGCAAAAGGCCCGGCCAGACCGTAGGACAAAAACACGCCGAGAAAGGTTCCGACCAGCGCGCCGCCGATCATCTTGCCCAGAATTTCCGGTGGCTCGTTGATGCTGGACATGGTTTTGATGACGCCCAAAACGGCAGCGACAATCCCCAAAGCGGGGAAAGCGTCGGCCAAAGTCTGGATGGCGTGGCTGCCGTGCAATTCTTCGCCCATGTGCTTTTCGATCTCTTTTTCCATGGCGTCGTCGAAAGCGTGCGGGTCGGACAGATCCATGGTCAGCATACGCAAATAGTCGCAGATCAGCTTGATGGCAAAGGCGTCGTGCATGACGCGCGGATAGGCGCGGAAGATCTCGCTGTCGTCGGGTTTTTCAATATGCTGCTCGACGGCGACCATACCCTTGGTTTTCATAAGCTTGCACAGGACGAACAGCAGGAGAAGCAGCTCTTTGTAATCGTCCTTTTTGAAATGCTCGCCCTTAAAGACCAGCTTCATGCAATGGCCCGCGTGTTTCAGGACGGGCTTGGAATTGGCGATCAGGAACGACCCCAGCCCAGCCCCGCCGATCATGGCGATTTCCGCGGGCAAAGCCTTGAGAATGACGGCCATGCTGCCGCCGGCGCCGATATAGCCGCCGAACACGCCTGCGAAAACGATGATGATGCCGATAATTGCGAACATGGCCTACAGAGTGCCATGCGGATTGTTAAGGAAGTCTATATTTTGGTGGTGTCCGTGCGCCTGGATCACCTCTCCCCCGGCGGGAGAGGGTCGGGGTGAGGGGTATTAAAACAAACAACGTCCGCAATAACGGCTGGTTTCCATTTTTGAACCGCAGAGCATCCCGTGATAACGGAAAATGCGCGAAGCGCACCCAAATACCGTGATAAACGCTAGAACTGTTTTTTTCAGGCCGCTACGCGGCAGGCAAGACAAACAAACTCTGTCTGCCTCTGTTTAGCTCTGTGTTTCAAAAAGCTTATCTTAATAGTTTTCGGCGTAATTCAGCCGTTTGATCAAAATCTTGTGTTCATGGTCAAGAAAGATGTTGATCATGTTCAGCTGGCCGTGGAAGGTTGTCTGGTTGAAACGGGAGCTTGTTCTTCTGTCCGTATCGTCTGCCTCTAGCGGTTCGACCTGAAAGTAGAGTCGGACATAAAGCATAGGCTGGCTTCCGAATTTTGACTCGTCCAGATGCTTCATGACCGTTTCGGCAAAACGCTTTTGCAGAGGGATGCGCATCAGCGACACGGGGAAGGCGAGTTTCAGGTTAAAGATGCTCGGTAGCGGGTTTCTGAGCTGATAAGGCGTTCCGCCGCAAATGTCGTTCTTCCGCTCGTCGATCAGCCCGATATGGCCGACCCGCTGCATCCGGCTGGATCGATCCATATCCAAAGATTGTGTCTCGAAGTTGTAACCGGCAACGTTAACCGTCACATCTTTATAGATAAAGAGAGGCGGCGGTATTTCTGTGTTTGCAAGCTTTTCCAGCAGGGCCGTGCGCAATTCCTGTTGGCGGAACGGGTTATCCTTGATCATGTTGTAAATTTCGCATTCCGACAGGCGCAGATAGTCGATGAAATAATCATCTTCCTCGAGCGAGAAAATTTGCGCTTGCACGCCATACAGCGCAAGACTCTGCAGCGAAACCGGCTGGTATCGGTCTGTGTCGACATCCGCGCGCGCCGGGGCGGCGATCAACAGCAGGCCAGACAGAAACGGAAGGAAAAAACGGCGCAACAGGAAACTCCCGACAGGAACATTATGCAGGAGTAGTGTAAAAGTTTTATTGCCCGGTGCCAAGCTCTCCCTCCGTCGCCGCGAGAATCTTGCGTGTGAGCGTCGGCAAGGGCGGCAGGGCGTCGCGCGCGAACCATCGGCCTTGTGTCTGGATGTTTGGCGTTTCTTTCACGCGGGCGGTGTGAAGATGCACTGTAAGATGGATATGGGAAAAAATATGGGTAACGGAGGTTTCCAGTTTTTTGAAACGGATGGATCTGAAAGGGTTTTTGCCCGGCTTTGCGTCGCGGGACACCCATGCGGTGGACGGAAACTCCCATAATCCGGCCAAAAGTCCCTTTTCGGGGCGCTGGCGCAAAAAGACGCGACCGCGGGCATCCGTCAGGACGAAAACATTGGCGATTTGGCGCGGCGAGGCGTTCTTGCGCGCGCGCCGGGGGAATTTTTCCGGTGTGCCGCGCGCAAAGGCGGCGCAGTTTTTCCGCCACGGGCATTGGCCGCATTGCGGCTGGCGCGGCGTGCACAGCGTCGCCCCCAGATCCATCAGAGCCTGGGCGTAATCGCCGTGGCGACTTTTTGGGAGCAGTGTCGCCGCCAGAGCTTTCAGCTTTTTCTTGTTCTGCGGCTTGTCCATCGGTTCGGCAAAGGCAAAAATTCTAGACACGACGCGTTCGACATTGCCATCGACGACGTTGGCAGGCTTGTCAAAGGCGATGGCGCGGATGGCGTTGGCCGTGTAATCGCCGATGCCGGGAAGCTTTTTCAGCTTTTCCAGTTCCTCAGGGAAAACCCCGCCATATTCCCTTGTCACGGCTTGCGCGCATTTCAACAGGTTGCGCGCGCGGCTGTAATAACCCAATCCCGCCCAGGCGCCCAAGACGTCCTGTTCGTCCGCGTCGGCCAGCGCCTGCACGCTCGGCCAGCGCGCAAGGAAATCCCGATAATAAGGGATGACGGCGGCCACCCCTGTCTGCTGGAGCATGATCTCAGCGATCCACGTATGATAAGGGGTTTCCGCCCGTCCGGCCTGTTCCCGCCAGGGCAGGTCGCGCCCGTGGCGGTCGTACCAGCGCAATAAAAGGGCGGGGAGACTTGTTTTTGCCATAAACTTTTGCTAAAGGTAAATCGAAGGTTAATATGACGCGTCGGACGGCCCCTGCAAAGAAAAACTTCGCCTCGCTCGCGCCGGTGGGGCGCGTTGTCCGTCCGGTCGTGACGGGGCTGTTGCCGAAATCCTCCGCCGTCTTCCAGCAGCTTTTCGACATTTGGCCGGATCTGGTCGCGGGCACCGAAGGACAGGGCAGCCTGCCTGAAAAGTTGGTGTTCGCGCGAAACACACAAAGTGACGCCGTGCTGCATATCTGGGCCGGCACGGGGGCGCAGGCCACGGAAATGAGCTTCAACGCCGCCGCTTTTATCGCAAAAATCAATGCGTTGTTCGGATATCATCTGGTGCGCGCGCTGCGGGTCACGGCTTTTCCGAAAACATTGTCCTCGGCGCGCAAAGAATCGGCTCTTCGGTCTTTGCCGCGCGCGGGAATGACGAGTCAATCCCTTGACAAAGCGTTGCAGGGCATTTCCAATCCGGCTTTGAAAACTATCTTAGCGGAGCTGGGCGGGGTTCTGGAAACGGCACCTGCCTCCTGTCACACAACGAAAGAGGATCATCATGCGTAAGGCAACAATATGGGCAACGGCGGCCATCGGCGTGATCGCGCTTGTTGCGGCTATAGGCGTGACGCAGCGCGAGCCGATTATGAATTGGTTGACGCAATCGGCCGAGGTTTACGGGGATCGCGGGGCATCGAAGGAAGATACGCCGCCGATTGAGACGACGCAGGCTGAGGCTCCGGCTCCGGCGCCAGCGACGACCTTCACGGAAGAGGAGATCGCGGCAAAAGCACAAGAGATCGAGGAAGTGGCAAAGGAAATTGCTTCGGTTACCCCGCGGCCGATCGCGCCGCCGGCTCCGGTGCAAAAGGCGTCCACAGATGAATCCGGCGATGGGGCGGACACATTTACGGTGGATGTTGCCGCCGCGCTCAAGGACCGCGAGATCGGTTCACCGGACGCGCCGGTCGTCATCGAGGATTTCAGCTCGATGACCTGTCCGCATTGCGCCAAGTTCCACAACGAGATTTATCCCAAGATCAAGGAAGACTATATCGACACGGGCAAGGTGCGCTGGATCTATCGCGGTTTCCCGCTCAACGATGCGGCGTTGCGTGCCGAGATGCTGGCGCGTTGTGCGCCGGAAGATCAGTATGTCAAGATCGTCAACCTCCTGTTTTCGAATCAGACGCGCTGGGCCTTTGTCCAGGATCCGATTGCCAATCTGAGCGTCTTGCTGCGCGTGGCGGGTTTCACGGACGAGATGTTCCTGACCTGTGCCAACAACAAGGAATTGATGGACGGCCTGTTGAAAGCGACCCAGTCATGGGGGAAAAAATACAATATCAATGCGACGCCGACTTTCATTCTCAACGGCGAGAAGGCTCTGACCGGTGCAGGAACGCATGAAGGCTTTGTCTACGATCTCGAGCGCATGCTGCGCCAGTCGATGGAAGTCAAGCAAACCCCGATGCCGCAATAACCCTCGCAAACACGGATAGAGTTACGACGTACATGGTTCAGTTCAGCAAGCTTCGCCTCAGCGGCTTCAAATCCTTCGCCGACAATACCGAGCTGGATATCCTGCCGGGCCTGACGGGCATTGTCGGCCCGAACGGCTGCGGCAAGTCGAACCTTGTCGAGGCGCTGCGCTGGATGATGGGGGAGACCTCGGCGAAAAGCTTGCGCGGCGGCGGCATGGATGACGTGATCTTCGCCGGAACGGCGAAACGTCCCGCGCGCAACTTTGCCGAAGTGTCGCTGGGTCTGCAAAACCCGAACCGCGACGCGCCGGATCCGTATACCCATCTTGATCAGATCGAAATCTCGCGCCGCATCGACCGCGGCATGGGTTCCGATTACCGCATCAACGGCAAGGTCGTGCGCGCCGCCGACAGCGCGTTGTTCTTTGCGGATACCGCCGCGGGCGCGCATTCGCCCTCGATCGTCTCGCAGGGCCGCGTCTCGGATCTGATCCACGCCAAGCCCGCCGACCGCCGCCGCGTCCTCGAGGGTGCTGCCGCGATCTCGGGTCTGCATAACCGCCGCAAGGAAGCGGAAACGCGCCTGCGCGCCGCCGAGAAAAACCTCACCCGCGTCGACGATCTGTTGAACCAGAAAACCGCGCGCTACGAGGATCTGGTCAAACAGGCGAAACAGGCCGAGCGCTACCGCACGCTTTCGGATACGATCCGCCGCCTCGAGGCTTTGACGCTGACGCTGGAATGGCAGCGCGTGGACAACGATTCCGCCGCCGCGCAAAGCGCGATGGCCGTGGCCAACGAAGCGCAGAACCGCGCCAAACAGGCGATGTACGATCTGGGCCGCGAACGCGAAAGCCTGTCGGCGCAATGGGACGCGCTCGAGCGCACGATCAACGAATTGAACACGTCGATTCAAAACGAACAGCGCAACAAGGAACGCGCCGAGGACGAGATTCGCCGCTATGAAACCACGCGCGCCGATCTTGAAAGTCAGATCGCGACGCTTTCGGGCGACAACGAATACGAAGTGGCGGCGTTGAAAGCCGCGCAGGAAAAACTGCTGTCGCTGGCGAATGAAAAAGCCGAGCTTGAGGCGAATTTGAACAGCTTCACCGATCAGGTCGAAACCGCCCGCGCCGAGCGCGACGAAGCCAAGAACTCCTATGACGAGGTGCAAAAAGCCCTCAGCGAACAGCGCGCCGAACACGCCAGTCTGAACGCGCAGCGCGCCATGCTGCAACAGCAAGTGGCGCGTCTTGTTGCCGATAAGAACAATCTTGCCGCCGAGCAGGAACGCATCACCGCCATCTTGACGCAGATGGAAAGCGATTTGAAAAATTCCGATGCAGCGGCCTTGTCCGGGCGCGTATCGCAGCTCGAGGAGACGCTGGGCGTGACGCTTGACAGCGTGACTGTTTTGGAAAAGCAATCCGAAAGCGCCGCACTTGAGATGAAATCCACCGCCGAGGCGCTGCAAGCGGCGCAGTCGGCGCTGCACCGCATCGACACCGAGATCAAGGCGCTGGCGGCTTTGGCCGAAGCGCCGCAAAGCGAACACGATCACGACCTCGTGCTCGACAAGATCACCGTGACGGGCGGCTATGAACAGGCGCTGGCCGTGGCCTTGGGCCGCGAATTGCGCGCGGGCCTCGATTCATCCGCGCCGGTTTTCTGGCAGGCGCGTGACGGCCAAAATCTTCCCGCATTGCCGGGGAATGTGCCGTCTTTGGCTTCGGTGGCAAAAGCGCCAGAGGCGCTGAACGTCGCGCTGGCGATGATCGGCGTTGTCGAAACTTCGCAACAAGGCGCGTCTTTGGCCGCGCAACTGCAACCGGGCCAGATGCTGGTCTCGCGCGACGGCCATGGCTGGCGCTGGGACGGTTATACCGTGACGCCCGAGGCGCAGGCCGGCGCATCCGAGCGTGAAACGAAACAATTACTGGAACAGCGCAACCGTCTTGTGGTGTTGCGCGACGAGCGCCAGGCCGCCGCCGCTTCGGTGGAGGCCGCACAGGCGCAATACGATGCGGCGCAAGCGGCGCAGAACGATCTGCGCCACCAGACGACCGAAGCGCGCAACAGCCTCAACCAGCTCCAGCGCGACGCGTCCTCGGCGCGCCAGCAACTGGCGAACGCGCAACAGAAACAGGCCGAGCTGGCCGCGCGCCAACAGGCGCTACAGGAAAAACAGGCCGACATCGCCGCGCGCCTGACGCAGACGGATGCCGCCAACGAGCAGCTGCAAAACCAGATTTCCGAACTGGCGCCCGAAGCCGAAAGCCAGCACCGTTTGCATTTGCTGCAGATCGACGCGCAAAAGGCCGAGGAATTTTACCGCGAAAAGGATCAGGTCTATTCGACCATCCACACGCAACAGGCGCAATGGCAGCAACGCCTGAACGCCATCGCCGCCGACACCGCCGAATGGCAGCAACGCGAGCAAAGCGCAACGGCGCGTCTGGGCAATCTGGCCGAGCGTCTGGAAAAACTCAATGAATCGCTGGCTGCGCTGAAATCGCCCGACCATGTGCGCGAACAGATCGCCGCTTGCGACGAAAAACTCGCCGCGCTGAATGCCGAGATGTTCGCGCTTAATTCGCAGCGCACGGAATTGACCGCCTCGCGCACCGATCTCGACCGCCGCAATCAGGAAACCCAGGAAATGCTGATGGGCGCGCGCGAAGCGCTGGCCCGCGCCGAAACGCAGTTCCAAAACGCGCAGGAAATGCGCACGCGTGTCATCGAGACCAGCGAACAGAATTTCGCCTGCGCGCCGGACGACGTGGCGGCGCAATTCTCGTTCACGGACGAAGACCTCGATCAGAATTTGCAAACGCTGCGCGCCAAACAGGACAAGGCCCGCAACGACCGTGACCGCATCGGCGCGGTCAATCTGCGCGCCGAAGAAGAGTCCCAGGTTTTGGGCGCAGAGATTGAAACGCTGACGGCGGAAAAGAACGACATCGTCGAGGCGATCGAGAAACTGCGCACGGGCATTTCGACGCTCAACCGCGATGCGCGCAAGAAAATGCTGGCCGTATTCGACGAGGTGAACGAGCGCTTCAAGGACACGTTCACGCGCCTGTTCAACGGCGGTGAGGCGTATTTGCAACTGATCGACGCCGAGGATCCGCTTGAGGCGGGCTTGGAAATCTACGCCCAGCCGCCGGGCAAGAAACTGCAAACCCTGACGCTGTTGTCGGGTGGCGAGCAATCGCTGACCGCCACCGCCTTGGTGTTCTCGATGTTCCTGACCAACCCGACGCCGATCTGCATCCTCGACGAGATCGACGCGGCGCTGGACGACGCCAACGTGGAGCGCGTCTGTGCGCTGCTTCAGGATTTTGCGAAAACCCACCCGACGCGTTTCCTCGTGATCACGCACAACCCCATCACCATGGCCAGCATGGATCGTCTCTATGGCGTGACCATGGTCGAGAAGGGGGTCTCGAAGCTGGTTTCCGTCGATCTGGCGGTGCAGCCCGAGCCGCATCTGGCTTTGGCGGCGGAATAGGGGTGACCCATGGAAGAAGAGCGCGGCCCGTTCGAACAACGTCTCCACGAAGCGCTCAAGCGCAACCATCTCGATTTGGATGAAAAGACGGACAAGCCGGTGCCGCACGCCGAGGAAGCCGATCCCGGTATGGCCGAGGCCAGCGCCGGATTGGCTTATGGGATGCGCATTGGGGTGGAGTTCATCTCCGGGACGGTGGTGGGGCTGTTGATCGGCTGGGGCTTGGATGCCTGGCTGGGGACGACGCCGTGGTTCCTGCTTCTCTTTGTTATTCTGGGGTTTGGCGCGGGCGTGATGAATGTCTATCGCGTCATTAACAACCTCGATGAGGGCATCGGAATCAATCGCCAGAATCGCTTGACAAAATAGCCGTATTACTGTATATAAGCGCGCATAAATACGGATTTGAACATTTTTATTAGGATATGGCAATGCAAAGCCCGATGGAGCAATTCAGAATCAATGAGTTAATTCCGATTGAATTGTTCGGTATGAATCTGGCGTTTACCAACTCGGCATTGTTCATGGTTCTGACGGTACTGGTGTCGACGGCACTGATGTTGATCCCGATGCGCCGCCCGGCCATGATTCCGACCCGCTGGCAGAGCTTGCCCGAAATGCTTTACGAGCTGGTTCACGGCATTGTCCGCGATGTCATCGGCCCGGCGGGGATGAAATTCCTGCCGCTCGTCTTTACGCTCTTTATGACGGTTTTGATGGGCAATTTGCTGGGCATGCTGCCTTACGGCTTCACGATCACCAGCCACATTATCGTCACGGCGGCCCTTGGCGTGCTGGTGATCTTGACGGTGACGATTGTCGGATTCGTCAATCACGGCTGGCATTTCCTCAGCCTGTTCGCGCCGTCGGGCCTGCCGAAATTCATCTATCTTATCCTGGTGCCGATCGAGCTGATCTCGTTCCTGTCGCGCCCCATCACCTTGGCGGTTCGTTTGTGCGCGAACATGACGGCGGGCCACACGGTGCTTAAGGTTTTCGCCCTGTTCAGCGTCAATATGGGCATCCTGTTCGGTCTGGCGCCGATGCTGATGAACTCGATGATCGTGGCCCTGGAATTGCTGGTGGCCGTATTGCAGGCCTATATCTTTACCATTTTGACTTGCGTCTATCTCAAGGATGCGGTCGAGTTGCATCACTAGATTGCGAACTTGGCCAGAATCTTCTAAATTCCGGCCAAGACGTTTAACCCCCGAAAGGAAACCAAAATGGATATCAATGTCGCCAAACTCTTCGCCGCCGCACTCGCGCTGATCCCGATGTTCGCCGTCGGCCTCGCGCTGGGCAAGCTGTTTTCGTCCTTTATCGAGGCTGTGGGCCGCAATCCGGGCGCGAAAAAAGACGTGTTCCAGATCGGCCTGATCGGTGCCGCTATGACCGAAGCCATCGCGATTTTTGCGCTGGTTGTTTCCCTGATCCTGATCTTCGTGGTGAAATAAGGATAATGATCCGTTCGTTGTCGGTAGGGTTAACCTTGTTTGCGCTTCTGGTGGTGCCCGCTTTCGCGCGCGCCGAAGAGGCGGCAGACGTTCCCATGCCGCAACTGGATCCGACGCACTATGTCAGCCAGCTTTTCTGGCTTCTGATTTGCGGCGTGACGCTTTATGTGTTGATGGCGCGCGTGGCCTTGCCGCGCGTCTCGACGATGATCGACCGCCGCGACGATCAGGTGCGCGAAGATCTGGAACTGGCCTACAAGCTCAAGCAACAGGCCGAAGAGATCAAGGTCTCCTATACCAAAGCCTTGCGCGATGCCGATGATCGCGCCAAGGCGCTGATCGAGGGCGCGGTGCATGATTTCAGAACCGAGTCCGAAAAGGAGTTGATCGCGACGGTCGATCGCTTGCAGGAGAAAATCCAGGAGGTCGAAACCTATTTACGCGGCGAAAAAGACGTTTTGCTGGCCGACCTCAAGGTTTATGCGTCCAAGCTGTCGGGGATCATCCTCAAAGAGCTGGACACGAAAAGGCAGGCGGCGTGATGTTCTTGTTCAAGGATTCCTCTTTCTGGGTGGCGGTGTCGACGCTTTTGTGCGTCGGCTTCATCGCATGGAAAGCATGGCGCCCGATCTTGCAGGCCTTGGACGGGCGCGCCGCGGCCATCCACCAACGCCTCGCCGAAGCCGAGACGCTGCGCGTCGAAGCCGAAGCCATCTTGAACGAATACAAACAGAAAAGTGCCAATGCGCTGACCGAGGCGGAAGAAATTCTCCGCAACGCCCAGACGCGCGCCGACCAGATGCGCCGCCAGATGGAAAACGACCTCAAGGAGGCGATCGCCCGTCAGGAAGCCGGCGCGCAGAGCCGCATTGCACGCCTTGAAGCCGAAGCCATCGAGGCGGTCAAAGAGGCCGTTGTTGCCGCCGCCATCGCGCAGGTGCGCGAGAAATTTGAAAAAGAGGGCGTCTCGTCCCAAGATCTCGAAGCCTCGATCAAGGCCATTACGAAAACGCTGCATTAAATGAACACACCCGCCGCCGCCGCCGAATTGAAAGCACTTGTTCTCAAGACGCTGGATGACGGCAAGGCCGTCGACATTGTGGATATCGATCTGGTTGGGAAATCCACCATCGCCGATTATATGATCATCGCCAGTGGCACGTCGTCGCGTCAGGTCGCGGCGCTTGCCCGCAAGGTGATGGAAGAAGCAAAAAAACAATTCCCGGGCAATGCCCAGCGCGTCGAGGGTTTGGCCGAAGCCGACTGGGTGCTGGTCGATCTGTCGGATGTCGTCGTGCATATTTTCCGCCCTGAAGTGCGCGCCTTCTATGCGCTCGAAAAAATGTGGGCGATGACCTCGCTGCCGCCCGTTGAAAAACGCGTCATGGGCACCAAAAAACGCGCGGAGTAATCACGATCCTGTCAACCGCCGGAATCACCTCTCCCCTCGCGGGAGAGGTCGACGCGTGAGCGTCGGGAGAGGGGGAATCAACATGTCCGCGATAACGGATAGTTTCCATTTTTGAAACGCAGAGCTAAACAGAGACAGACAGAGTTTGTTTATCTTACTTGCCGCGTAGCGGCCATAAAACACAGACCGAGCGTTTATCACGGTATTTGGGTGCGCTTCGCGCATTTTCCATTATCACGGAACGCTCTGTCTGTCTCTGTTTAGCTCTGCTTTTAAAAAAAATCATGCGCCCCCCCCCCCCCCGGAGAACTTAGTGCTCTTAGTGGTTAACGTTTTTGGATGCTCGCTTTTGCAAGCATTACGGGTTTATACTATTCAAATGACCGCCCATATCACCCTTATCACCGTCGGAAAAAACAAGGACGCCGCGCTGCAATCCTTGATCGACGATTACGCCAAACGCATGACGTGGCGCGTGAACGTCGTTGAAATTCCCGCACCGCAAGTTTCCGATGCCGAACGCAAAAGCCGCGAGGCGGAATTGATCCGCAAGGCGCTGCCCGAGAAATGCGTCAAAATTTTTCTCGACGAGCGCGGAAAAAATTTCGACAGCCCGTCCTTTGCAAAAAAAATCGAACAGTATTTTTCCAACGCGCAAAACCATCTGTGTTTCGTGATCGGCGGGGCGGACGGCCTCGATGAAAATTTGCGCGAAGAGGCCGATTGGCTGCTTTGTTTCGGTCAGATGACCTGGCCGCACAGGCTGGTGCGACTCATGTTGACCGAACAGCTCTACCGCGCGGAGTCGATCCTCGTCGGCCACCCGTATCATCGTCAATAAAACCGAGATGTTTCAACATCCGGTCCTCGGACTTGATCCGAGGATCCATGGCTCGTGAGTCGTGGACCTTCGGGACAAGCCCGAAGGACGTAATATTGGATATTATTCCTTTTATAGGAATAAATGCTCCACATGAAACATCGTGTGGCAAGGCATTCCTATTGCGTGAAATTTTCCATGCCGGCCCGTAACATTCCCTTGACCCCCCATGAAATCCCATGTTATCCCATAATTAACCATTATTTCCCTCCAACAGAGTCGCCCCGCCCATGGCCCTGTTTCTCGCCACGCATGTGAACAAGCTCGACGCCAAGGGCCGCCTGTCGGTTCCGGCGATGTTCCGCAATGCGCTGGCCTTGCATGAATTCCAGGGTGTGGTGCTGTTCCCGTCGGTGAAGTATCCCGCGCTCGAGGGCGTGTCCATGCGCCGGATGCAGGAATTCAGCGAGCGCCTCGACAAATTCGATCTTTTTTCCGACGCGCAGGACGATCTTTCCGCCGCCGTTTTTGCCAATGCCGTGCCGCTTTCTTTTGACGAGACGGGGCGCATCACCATGCCTGCGGCTTTGCTGTCCCATGCCGGGCTTACCGACAACGCCGTATTCGTGGGCCTCGGGCTGAAATTCCAGATCTGGGAACCGGCGGCCTATGAAGCGCGCCGCAAACAAGCCGTCGAGCAGGTGCAGAAAAACAAACTCACCGTCCCGCCGAAAGGGAGTGCGCTATGACGCTTGCCCAGGATGCTCGCACGGCTCCGATGGAACACCAGCCGGTGATGGCACAGCAAGTAGTCGACGGCCTCGCTTTACAGAACAACAAAACCTATGTCGATGCGACCTTCGGGCGCGGCGGTTACGCGGAACTCATGCTGGGCCTCGAGAAAACGAACGTCATCGGCATCGACCGCGACCCCGAAGCCGTCGCCGTCGGCAAAACATTCGAACAGCGTTTCCCCGGCCGCTTCAAAATGATCGAGGGCGCGTTCGGCGACATGGCGGATCTGCTGGCGGCGATCGGCCATGCGCAGGTGGACGGCGTCGCCTTTGATCTGGGCGTGTCCTCGCCGCAGCTCGACACGGCGGCGCGCGGTTTCTCGTTCCGTCTCGACGGGCCGCTTGATATGCGTATGAGTGCAAGCGGCGAGACGGCGGCGGATATCGTCAACGGCAAGACGGAAAAAGATCTGGCCGACATTATTTATCGCTACGGCGAAGAGCGCGCCTCGCGCCGCATCGCCAAGGCCATCGTGGAAAAGCGCCGCACGCAGAAATTCGCGCGCACGATCGAGCTGGCGGATCTGGTGGCGTCGATCGTGCCGCGCACGGGCGACACGCATCCGGCGACCAAGACGTTCCAGGCGCTGCGGATTGCGGTAAACGACGAATTGGGAGAGCTTGAGAGGGGGTTGGCCGCAGCGGAAACGGTGCTGGCCGACAAAGGCCGGCTGGCGGTGGTGACGTTCCATTCCTTGGAAGATCGCATCGTGAAAAATTTCCTGCGTGAAAAATCGGGCCGTGTGCCGATGGGATCGCGTCACCGCCCCAGCCATGGCCAAGCCTTGCAGAACGTCTTCAAGATGGTCTCGACCAAGGCGATTTTGCCGTCCGATCACGAAACAAAAATCAATCCCCGCGCGCGCTCGGCGAAATTGCGCTTGGCGGAACGTGTCCGCGAGGTGTCCCATGCGGCTTAACCTTGTCGTCCTGATCGGTATTTTGTTGGGCCTCGGCGCGGCGGTGTATAACGTGGCCGACCGCGCGCAGCAAAAAGAAAAGCGCATCGCGCGTCTTGATCGCAAGATCGCGCATGAGCAAGAGGCGCTGCGCGTCCTCGGCGCGGAATGGACGTATCTGACCAATCCGACGCGGCTTGAAAAAATCGCCGTGAAACATTTGAATCTCGAGCCGATGGACGGCCGCCAGTATATCGCGCTGGGTGCGGTGCCGTTGCGTGCGACGCTCGATGCCGAAGAAAGCCGGCTTGCCGCCGCTGAAGCGCCGCCCCCCGCGCAGCCGGTTGCGCAGCCCGTGATCTTGCCGCCGTCGAATCCCGACGCGCTGCCGCGCCGTCTTTCGCTGACGCAGATCAGCACGGGAGTCGCGCGATGAACGCCTGGGTCAGCACGCGGCTTTTCGGATTTTCCGTCTACAAAAACGGCGCCCGCCACGACGCCATGGATTGGGTGACGGGCCAGGTCGTGCTGAAAAAGACGCGCTCGCGCATGACGGTGACGACGGTGTTCTTCGTTGCAGCCTATGCGCTGATTGCGGCGCGCATGACGCATCTGACGCTGACGCGCGCCGTGCCTTCCGAGGAAAGCGTGACCGCCGAAGCTGTTTCGCAAAGCGCGGCCAATATCCGCCGCGCCGACATTATTGACCGCGAGGGGAAATTGCTGGCGACGTCGCTGAAGACATCGTCGCTTTACGCCGATCCGAAAAAAATCATTGATCCGGTCGAGGCGGCGCGCAAATTGTCGCGCGTCTTTCCCGATCTGGCCTATGCCGATCTGCTGAAAAAACTCAACGGCGAAAAGCGCTTCGTCTGGCTCAAGCGTCATCTCACGCCCAAGCAAGTTTATCTGGCCAACAGCCTCGGCATTCCGGGCGTGGATTTCATCGAGGAGGAACGCCGCCTCTATCCGCAGGGCAACCTGACGGCGCACGTGCTGGGCTATACGGATATCGACCGCAAGGGTCTGGCAGGTCTCGAGCGCGGCCTCGACGAAGTGCTGCGACAGGACAAGGCGCCGCTCGAGACGACGCTTGATCTGCGCCTCCAGCATATTCTGGTCAAGCACGTCAACAAGGCGATCAAGGATTTCAGCGCCATCGGCGGCGGCGGGCTGATCATGGATGCGCGCACGGGCGAGATTTACGCCATGGCGTCGCTGCCGGATTTCAACCCGCACGAACCCGACGGCGTCAAGGCCGAGACGCGCTTCAACCGCATGACGCAGGGCGCGTATGAAATGGGGTCGACCTTCAAGACCTTTACCACCGCCGCGCTGCTCGAGCGCACCGACGCCAAGCTCATGAGCTGGTTCGACGCGCGCCAGCCGATCAAGCGCGCAGGCTTCACGATCCGCGATTTCCATCCCGAAAAACGCTATATGAGCGTGCCGGAAATTTACGTGCATTCGTCGAATATCGGCACGGCATTGATGGCCGAGCGCATCGGCACCGAGAAATTCAAGGATTTCCTAAGCGATCTGGGGCTGATGGACAAACCGCAAATCGAGCTGCGCGAGGTGGCCGCGCCGCTGGTGCCGAAACCGTGGCGCGAGATCAACACGGTCACGGCCTCTTACGGTCATGGCCTGGCGGTCACGCCGTTGCAACTGGCGGCGGCGACGGCGACCATCGTCAATGGCGGTCTGCGCGTGACGCCGACTCTGGTCAAGCGTCCGGCGGAATATTATCAGGCGCGCGCCGCGCAGCCCGTCGTCTCGGCGCAGACATCCGACACGATGTTGAAATTGATGCGCCTTGTGGTGACGGACGGCACGGCGAGAAAAGCCGATACGGCGGGTTATCGCGTCGGCGGCAAGACGGGAACCGCCGACAAGACCCAAGGGCGCGGCTATAACCGCAATGCGCGTATCGCCTCCTTTGTCGGGGTTTTTCCCGTGGATGCGCCGCGCTTTATCGTGCTGGTGATGGTCGACGAACCCAAGCCCAACGCGCATTCTTACGGCTATGCGACGGCAGGCTGGGTGGTTGCGCCCGCAATCGGCGCGATCGTCAAGGAAATGGCGCCGTTGGTCGGCGTGAAACCGGAATATGACCGCTCGCTGCGCGCCACGCGCATGGCGATGGGCATCGGAAATGAAAACCAACAGGGGGGACGGCTTGCGTCTTATTGATCTCATGGCACTGACGGCGACACGCGACACGCGCAACACGGAACCGGTCAACGACAATATCCGTCACCTGATCGTGGCGGGCATCACCTCGGACTCGCGTCATGTGAAGCCGGGTTATCTTTTTGCGGCACTGCCGGGAAAGAAGGATGACGGCAAAACCTATATCGAGGACGCCATCGCCAATGGCGCGGTCGCCATCGTCGCGCAGCCCGGCACGGAATTGCCGAAAAGCGCGGGCGGCGTGGTGCTGATCGAAGACCCGAACCCGCGCCGCCGCTTTGCGCGCATGGCGGCGAAGTTTTTCGGCACGCAGCCCGAAACCGCCGTGGCGGTGACGGGCACCAATGGAAAAACGTCGACCGCCAGTTTCTGCCGGCAGATCTGGGCGCATCTGGGGCGCAGCGCGGCCAGCCTCGGCACGCTGGGCATCGAAGCGCCGCAGATCGATTGGCCGCAACCGGCCTCGGGCTATAACCTGACCACGCCCGATCCGGTGACGCTGCATCAGGAATTGTCGGGCCTTGCCAAGGCGGGCGTCACGCATCTGGCGATGGAAGCGTCCAGCCACGGTCTCGATCAATACCGTCTCGACGGCGTGGGATTGCGCGCCGCCGGATTCACGAATCTGACGCGCGACCATCTGGATTATCACGGCTCGATGGGCGCGTATTTCAACGCCAAGGCGCGGCTTTTCTCCGAAGTGCTGCCGGCCGGTTCGCTGGCCGTCATCAACGCCGACAGCGAATTTGCCGACCGGCTCGAGGATATCGCCGTCACCTTCGGCCACCAGATCATCCTCTACGGCAAGAAGGGCCGCGACATCACGCTGGTCTCGCAAAAAGCCACCGAGCGCGGGCAGAAACTGGTCATCAATATGTTCGGCGAGAAATACAATGTCGATCTGCCTGTCGCCGGCACGTTCCAGGCGCATAACGTGCTGTGCGCGCTGGGCATGACGGTCGGCCTCGAGGAAGACCCTAAGAAATACCCGCGCTATATCGAAGCGCTGTCGCATCTGGCGGGCGTGCGCGGGCGGCTGGAATTCGTCACCAAAACCCCGAACGGCGCGTCGATTTACGTCGATTACGCGCACACGCCGGACGCTTTGGAAAATCTTCTGGTCGCGCTGCGCCCGCACACGCTGGGCAAGCTGCACGTCGTGTTCGGCTGCGGCGGCGACCGCGATCCCGGCAAGCGTCCGATCATGGGCGGCATCGCGGTCAAGCTCGCGGACAAGGCGATTGTCACCGATGACAATCCGCGCACGGAAAACCCCAAGCGCATCCGCCAAGAAATCATGTCCGCCGCCAAAGGTGCGACCGAGATCGGCGACCGCCGCACGGCCATTGAAACCGCCGTTGCGGCGCTG
>CBFGSX010000013.1:0-20748 GCA_965651535.1 uncultured Alphaproteobacteria bacterium
TGACAGTCGACCGGTCGAGGTTGTTGAAACCATTGCCTCCCTGAACAGCAAAGAAGCGTTGAAAATGTTTCGTGTCCAGGGCTATGAGAATATCAGCCGCGAGGCTAAAGAGTGGGGCGTAGAAAATGTCCGGGCTTATACGGCACATATGCGTCAAGCGCTTTAAGGGTTCCCTCGGAGACAGGGTATGACAATAAAAAACGGCTTTGTCAGTTTTGAAAATCTGGAGAAACGGCTGGAGAATGCCCGCCGTTTCCCAGAAAAAAAAGATGATGTTGCCTTTAATGTTTACAGCGATGCCCGTAATCCGGATCGTTTTGTGGTGGCCATGTATGTCGTGGAGGGGAAGAAGCTTTCCTCGGTAGGGGCTTGCGTGGCGACGGGGCATCCGGGCCGATTTTACGCCCGCTTGAGCTTACGTGACGTGATAGAGGATTTTGGCCAAAACGGTGAAGATGCTTTTGGCCTTTTCCGAAATGTAAATAAACTTCTTAATTCCCCGTTGCCACCGTTATTAAATAAGCCTTCCGGCTATTGATTTTGAATAAAGCACTCTTATTTCCTGAGGGAGTTGGAGTGCTTTATGCTTGACAGCGTAAGTTTTTCCATATAAATTCTACGCGATTCACAAAGTCTATTTTTAAGTATATTAAGGAGTCCCCCATGAAGGGTTTTATCAGTCCGATACACCTGAATGAGCGTTTGGCAAAGCCCGGTCTCTACGGGCCGAACAAGGCCTTTGATCTTTACATGGTTGTAGAGGGTGGGGATAAAAAAATCGTCCCTGTCATGTATGAAGCGACAAGTGTGAACGCTATCAGCTCCATTAAACAACCGCTTCAGACGGCCGCCAATATGCAATCGGCGCGTCATGTGATGACCGTGAGTGTTCGCGGGGCTTGTGAAGATTTTGGGAAAAATGCCCAAGAGGTGATAAAAAAAGTGGCAGCGATCAATGCAGAGTTTTCCGAGATGGGCGATCTGATCGAGGATTCTTATCAAGCTACAAACTTTGTTATTGACTGCCTGAAGAAAGCGAAAAACTCTCCCGTTTAAAAACTAGCGCCGTTTCTTGCACGGAAAGCGTTGATACAACGCCATGCTGACGGCGGGGGCGGCGATGAAATCGCGGTGTTCGGTGTAGCGCGTCAGATATTGCATCACAACCGCTTTGACGTCTGCCATGGGCAATCGATCGGGCAGGCAGAAATCGACCGTCGGCGCGGTGCCCAGGCCGCGTATCAGGCGGTGGTAGTCAATCACCCCGGCAATATAGGATTGACAGGCGAATTGGTCGCCGTTGTTGCGGCTGGCGCACAAGGTCGCCAGCGCGCCGCCCGTCATCAGCGCGCCATCGGTGGCGGCCTTGGCGGGCGCGGCAAAAGACAGCATAAGAAGCGCCATGAGCGCAACGAAGGCGGGTTGTTTTATCGCTTTCATGCGTTAGGTTGTAGAGGAGAAAACTTCACCTTGCCAAGAAAAAAGATGACCCTACGCGCCGTTTTGATCGCCCTGCTTCTGGTCGTGACCGTGTCGGCGCAGGCCGCCGCGCCGCAGGAGATTCAGATGCGTTACGGTGTCTGGGCGGGCGGGTTCCAGGCTTTGGATGTGCATTTGCGTTTGCGTTTTTCCAAAACGGAATACAGCGCCTTTATGGACGCCAAGCCGTCGGGCGTGCTGGGCCGATTATTGCCCTGGGCCGGGCAATACGTCTCCATGGGAAAAATCGTGAACGGCGAACTTGTGCCGGAAAGCCACGAGAAGATCTCGGCTTGGCGCGACGACAGCGACCATTTGAAAATTTCCTATAAAAACGGCGCGGTCGTCTCGGTGCATGAGGTGGAAAAAGAGGGCGGCAAAACCGTCGCGCGCGACCTGCCCGCCGATCCGGCGCTGACGGCGGATTCCGTCGATCTGGTGACGGCGATCGTGTCCATGTTCCGTCACGCGACGACAAAAGGGAATTGCGATTACCGCCGTATCGCCTTTGACGGCAAGCGCCGCTTTGAAATCCGTTTCACCGACAAAGGTGTCGAGAAATTGCCCGCCAGCAAGCGCAATATCTACGGCGCGCAAGAGGCGCGCGCCTGCCAGCTCGAGCTTGTGCCGCTGGCGGGATTCAAAAAAGGCCGCCAGCGCGGCTTTTACAAGATTCAAGAAGATGCGCGCAAGCTGGGCCAGATGCCGCGCGTCTGGGTTGCGCCCGCCGAGGCGGATATGCCGCAAATTCCTGTGCGAATGCTGGTGCGTAGCGAATACGGCGCGGTTTTCGTGCATCTGCGCGCGCTGCAATAGCGTCCGGTGCTATTTTTTCCAGAGACTGTCCGCGATTGTGGCGACCAGCGCCGCGTGCGCCTCCGTCTCGTCTTCGGGGACGGTGTGGGGCCGCGCCGCCCATGTTCGGATCTCGATATCTTCGACGATGGTTTCCAGCAGCGCCGCATTGCCGCGACCGCCGCCGATCAGATCGGGCTGCCGTCCGCCGACCAGCTCAAGATAAACCTCGGCCAGCAAGTGGCTGTCCAGCAGCGCGCCGTGAAAAACGCGCGACGAGGCATCGACATTATAACGCTTGCACAAAGCGTCGAGCGAATTGGGCGCGCCGGGGAAAAGTTTCCGCGCGATGGCCAGCGTGTCGATAAAGCGCGTCGCGGGCAGCGCCGGAAAACCGAGGCGTTTGTATTCGGCGTTGATAAACCGCATATCGAACTCGGCGTTATGCGCGACAAGCGGGTCGTCCCCGATAAACTCGGTAAAGGCACCGACGATCTCGGCATAGATGGGCTTGTCGGCCACTTTGGCGTCGTCGATGCCGTGAATGGCCGTGACCTCGGGCGGGATGGGCCGCTCGGGATTGACCAGATGGTGGAAGGTTCGACCCGTCGGGACGTAATTGACCAGCTCGACCGCGCCGATTTCGACGATTCGGTCGTCTTTTTCGGCCTCAAAGCCCGTGGTTTCCGTATCAAAAACAATATGTCTCATAGGGGCAAGGTTTAGCATATCTTAGGGCTTAAGTAACCCTCTCTTAAGAGGGGTCGGGTAATCTTGAGGCTGAACATAAGCCTTAGAGAAGGGGGATTCTTCCCGTGTCCGTGATCACTGAGAAGAACGACAAAGCCGGTTTCATAGCATCTCAGGTTATGGCCCGCATCGCGCAGGACGGCCTCAAGCCGACGCCGAGCGTGTTCTCCCTGTTGTATTCGCATTTCACGGGTCTGCATCCCGAGCTGACGCGCGCGATCGAGGAAAAGGACGCCGCCCGCGAGCCGCTGACCACCGATTACTGCGAACAGCTTTTCGAGAAACATCTGTCGACCAAGCGCGAAAAAGCCTTCCTCGACGAAGCCGCCAAGAAAATGCAGGCCACCATGGCCGAAATTTCCGAAATGGTGCGCGGCGCGGGTTTGGTTCACAAGGAATACAACCAGAATTTGCAACGCCAATCCGACGCCATGGAAGGCGCCACCGATCTGGGCGAGGTCAAGAAAATCGTCGCCGCGCTGGTCGAAGATACGCGCACGGTTTTGACCGAGAACAAGAATCTCGAAAACAAGCTGGCGGAATCCTCGCACGAAATCCAAGCCATGCGCCAGGATATGCAGGTGCTGAAACAGGAATCGCTCACCGACGTGCTGACGGGCGTGCCCAACCGCAAATCCTTCGACGTCGAGCTCAAGACGCGCGCCGCCGAAGCGCTGGACAAGGCCAAGCCGCTCAGCCTCATCATGATCGACATCGACCATTTCAAGGTCTTCAACGACACGTTCGGCCACCAGGTCGGCGATCAGGTGCTGCGCCTTGTGGCGCGCACGCTGGGCGAGGGGCTCAAGCCCTCCGAGATGCTGGCGCGTTACGGCGGCGAGGAATTTTCCGTGATCGTCCCGAACTCGAAACTGCGCGATGCGGAAAAACTGGCGGAAAAACTGCGCGAGCGCATCGCCGCCAAGGACATCATCAACCAGAGCAAGAACGAGAAGCTGGGCCGCCTGTCCATTTCGCTTGGCGTGGCGCAATTACACCCCGGCGAGCCGCTGGATAATCTGATCGACCGCGCCGACCGCGCGCTTTATCGCGCCAAGGGTGCGGGCCGCAACACGGTGATCGGCATCGAATACGATCCGAAACTGCACTCGACCTCGCACACCGCCGGTATCGTGATCGACGCGGAACATTGATTTTTATCCCCTCTGAAGCGTAACCCTTGCCCCGGCCTGCGCCGGGGTGACGGTTTGAGAAATTCGTCATTCCGGCGAAGGCCGGAATCCAGTAAGCTCTCCGCATGGAAGAGAAGCAGGGCTTTGTCTATATTCTGGCCAGCAAGAAGAACGGCACACTTTATATCGGCGTGACTTCCGATTTGGTGAAGCGCGTATGGGAACATAAAAACGACGTTGCAGAAGGATTCACGCGTCGATACGGCGTGAAAACGCTGGTGTATTACGAAGTGTCGGACAGTATTGAATCCGCCATCTGGCGTGAAAAGCAAATGAAGGAATGGCAGCGGGCGTGGAAAATCCGGCTGATAGAGGAAGAAAATCCCGAGTGGAATGACCTTTATTTCCAAATTGCCGCCTAGTATTTCTGGACCCCGGCCTGCGCCGGGGTGACGGTTTGTTTATGAAGTATCGGGGGAATAGTTGCCTTATGAACCGGACGACTTTATCTTGTCCGGCATGATGACCGCGCCCGCTTTACACGATTCTCCCGCTTATTTGAAAGGCCTGAACGCCGCCCAGACTCAGGCGGTCGAAACGCTGGACGGCCCCGTTCTGGTGCTGGCCGGGGCGGGCACGGGCAAGACGCGCGCGCTGACGGCGCGGCTGGCGCATTTGCTGCATACGGGCACGGCGACGCCGGGACAAATTCTGGCGGTGACTTTTACCAACAAGGCCGCCGAGGAAATGAAGCACCGCGTGGCGTCTTTATTGGGCGGGGTCGAGGTCGCTCCGCCTTCATCGGGCCGATCGCCCGATTACGGCGCGACAAGCGGTTGGTGGATGGGAACGTTTCACTCCATCGCCGCGCGGATGCTGCGCCGCCATGCCGAGCTGGTGGGCCTCAAAAGCAATTATACGATTATCGACGAAGATGACGCGCTCCGTCTGATGAAACAGATTTTCGCGGAAAACCACATCGATCCCAAGACGGTCAATCCCGCTTTGATCATGGCGATGATCGACGATTGGAAGAACAAGGGGCTGCACCCTTCCGAAGTTTCCGTGTCGGAAACAAAGGATCTCCCGCTCAGCATGGCGCAGATCGTAGCGCTTTATGCGCGCTATCAGGAACGCCTGACGGAGCTCAATGCCTGCGATTTCGGCGATTTATTGTTGCATATGGTGCGTATTTTCAAGGACACGCAAAACGGCGTGCTGGCGCAGTATCATGCGCGGCTGAAATACTTGCTGGTCGACGAATATCAGGATACGAACAACGTGCAATATCAATGGCTGCGTCTTCTGGCGCAGGCCTCGCGCAACATTTGCTGCGTCGGCGACGACGACCAGTCGATCTATGGCTGGCGTGGTGCGAATGTGAACAATATTCTGGGGTTTGAAAAGGATTTCGCCGGGGCGACGGTGGTGCGCCTCGAACAGAATTACCGCTCGACGCAAAATATCCTTGATGCGGCCAATACACTGATCGCGCATAACAAAGGTCGTCTGGGAAAAAACCTTTTCACACAAAGCGGCGCGGGCGATCCGCTGCGCGTCATGGCAACGATGGATAATTACGACGAGGCGCGGCAGATCTGCGAAGAGATCGAACAGCTCCAGCGCGTCGGCGCATCGCTTGACGGTGCCGCGGTGCTGGTGCGCACGGCGGCGCAGATGCGCGCCTTCGAGGAAAAATTCAACCAATACGGGCTGCGCTATCGCGTCGTCGGCGGCCCGCGCTTTTACGAGCGTGCCGAAATTCGTGACGCCGTGGCCTATTTACGGCTCGTGGTCCAAGGAGCCGACGATCTGGCGTTCCAGCGCATCATCAATGTGCCGAAGCGCGGCCTTGGCCCCAAAGCGGTGCAGGATATTCAAGCGGCTGCGCGCGCGCAAAAAACATCCATGTTGGATATTCTGGGCGACGCGGATTTCATCGCCGTGCAAAGACCGTCCAACCGCGCGACGCTGGCGAATTTTCATGCCGATGTCTTGCGCTGGCGCGACGCGGCGGAAAACGTTTCGCCTGCCGATCTGACGGCGCAGATATTGGAGGAAAGCGGCTATCTGGCCATGTGGCGCGCGGATAAGTCGCTCGAGGCGCAAGGCCGCATCGAGAATTTGAAGGAACTGATCAACGCGGTGTCGGCCTATGAATCCTTGGGCGATTTCCTCGAATATATCGCGCTGGTGATGGACCGTCAGGAAAACCGCGCCGAACCCGCCGTCACGCTGATGACGCTGCACGCGGCCAAGGGTCTGGAATTCGATCACGTGTTTTTGCCCGGCTGGGAGGAGGGGCTGTTCCCGTCCCAGCGCAGCATGGATGAAAGCGGGCTGGCGGGTCTCGAGGAGGAACGCCGTCTGGCCTATGTCGGCATCACCCGCGCGCGCAAAAAAGCGGTGATTTCCTATGCGCTGCGCCGCCAGATGTATGGCAGCTTTTCCGACAGCGTCCCGTCGCGCTTTATCGAGGAACTGCCAAAAGAAGCCGTGCGCAACGAGGCCAAAGCCCTGCAACAAAGCTGGGGCGTGGCGCAAACCGCCGCGTGGGGCGGGCCGAAGGCTGAAAAATCTTCGGCGGAAGGTTTCAAGACGGGCCAGCGCGTCTTTCACGAAAAATTCGGTTATGGTAGGATAAGGTCGGTCGACGGCGACAAGTTGGAAATTTCTTTCGACAAGGCCGGCGACAAGAAACTGATCGATCGTTTCGTGGTGAGCGCGTGACACAGAGTTTAGGTTTTCAAAAAATAACCTCTCCCCTTGCGGGAGAGGGGGTTTTTCCCCTTGCGGGAGAGGGGGTTTTTCCGTGCCGTCACCCTCACCCCGGCCCTCTCCCCTCAAGGGAGAGGGGGGTAAAGGCAAGGGATGCGCGATGACCCAAAGCTGGCAGGCCCGTTTTCTTCTGAACAAAGAAGAGTGGATCGTGATGGACCCGCTGCTCAGCGATATTTTTCCGGCGCTGACGGTCAAGCCGATCCGCGAGAACGATCCGCACAGCCCCGAACAAGTTTGTTTGATTTTTCCCGACAAGCCCGAGGAAGCGGCGCTGATCAAAACGCTCGAGAATAATTTTGCCATTTTCGACCTGGCCCTACCCGAGATTATCGTCGAGCCTTTGCCGGATATCGACTGGCTCCAGCACGTTTACGAAAGCCTCAAGCCGATCGCGGCGGGGCGGTTTTTCGTGCATGGCGCGCATGTCAAGGACGTGCCGAAAGACAAAACCGCCATCGTCATCGAGGCGGCGGCCGCCTTTGGCACGGGCGAGCATCCGACGACCAAGGGCTGTTTGACGGCGTTCGACAAATTGCTGGAAACGCATAAACCCAAGCGCGTTTTGGATGTCGGCACGGGGTCGGGCATTTTGGCCATTGCCGCGGCGATGACCGCGCCGACGGAGAAAGTTCTGGCCATCGACATTGATGAGCCGTCGGTGCGCGTGGCGGCAAGCCATGCGGCGGCCAATCGCGTCGCGGATAAAATCGAGTTTCTGTCGGGTGACGCGTTTTTGCGCCACGAGTTGGCGATGCATGCGCCCTATGATCTGGTGTTCGGGAATATTCTGGCGCAGCCCTTGATCGACATGGCGGATAAAATCAGCGGTATCGCCAAGGGCGCGATTTTGCTGTCGGGTTTTACGACCGAGCAATCGCCGTATGTCGAAAAAGCTTATGCCAAAAACGGCTGGCGCGTGCATGACACGGTGACGATCGACGGGTGGGTGACGCTGTGGCTGACAAAGTAAAAAAGTTGAGACTATGGATGGAGGAAAGCGGCATTGACGCTTTCCTTGTGCCGCATGCCGACCGTTTCCAAAGCGAATATGCCGCGCCGCGCGACGAGCGCCTGAAATGGTTGACGGGCTTTACCGGCTCGGCCGGCTCGGCGGTGGTCACGCATGGCAAGGCGGCCTTGTTCGTCGACGGGCGCTATACGTTACAGGCGCCCAAGGAAGTTGACACGAAAGTTTTCGAGATTTACGAAGTGCCGCACGCGCGCGCCAGCCAATGGCTGGAAAAACGCCTGGATGCGGGCGACACGGTCGCCGCCGATCCGTGGCTGCTGACGGTGGCGCAGGCGAAGCAATGGGAGAATATCGCCGCCGAGCGCGGCTGGCTGCTGAAATGGGTTGACGCAAACCCCATCGACGCGCTGTGGGAAGATCGCCCCAGGGAAAAAATCGTCAAGGCCGAGGCGCACGCGCTGAAATATGCCGGAAAATCGCATAGCGATAAAATTGCCGCCTTGACCCGCAAGATGGCAAGCGGCGCGGAACGTGTGCTTGTCGCCGATCCGCTTTTGGTATGCTGGCTTTTGAATTTGCGCGGGCGCGACGTGGCGCATGTGCCGGTGCTGCATGCCATGGCGCTGGTGGAGAAAAGCGGTGCGGTGACGCTTTTTACCAATCCGGCCAAAATCTCTCCCGGCTTGCGCAAAGCTCTGGGCGGCATGACCGTGCGTCCGCTCGAGGATATGCTTAAAATTCTGGGCGCGCGGCAATCGCCGATCCAGATTGACCCGAACACGACGCCCAAAGCCGTCGAGGACATGGCGCGGCGCCAATCCATCGTCCTGATCGAGGCGGATGATCCGTGCATCCTCATGCGCGCCTGCAAGAACGCTTCCGAGATCAAGGGCGCGGTTGCGGCGCATGAAAAAGACGCGCGCGCTTTTGCAAAATTCCGCAAATGGTTCGACAAGCAGGATTTCGCCAAAAAGAAAATCATGGAAAGCGACATTGTGGCGGCTTTGCACAAAGCGCGCGCGGCGGACAAAGATTTCATCGAGGAAAGTTTCGACACCATCGCGGGCTTTGCCGCCAATGGCGCGATCGTGCATTACCGCGTCACCGACAAAACGGACAAGCGCCTGAAGCCCGGAAATTTGTTGCTGCTGGATAGCGGCGGGCAATATCGCTATGGCACGACGGATGTGACGCGCGTGTTGCCCGTGGGTCGCCCGTCTCCCGCGATGAAAAAACATTATACCGCCGTGCTCAAGGGGTTAATCGCGCTATCGACGGCGCGTTTCCCCGCGGGCACGACGGGCGCGCAGCTTGATGCGCTGGCGCGCGCGCCGATCTGGGAAGCGGGGCTCGATTACGCGCACGGCACGGGGCATGGGGTCGGATCGTTTTTATCGGTGCATGAAGGGCCGCAAGGCTTGTCGCCGCGCAGCAACGCCGTGCTGCATGAGGGCATGATCCTGTCGGTCGAGCCGGGGATTTATCTGGCAGGGAAATACGGAATCCGCCTTGAGAATCTTGTCGTCGTTGTGCGCGACACGCGGAAAACGGACAAAAAGGAAATGCTGGCGTTCAAGACGCTGACAAAAATTCCGTTCGAAAAATCGCTGATCGTGGTAAGCGAACTGACCAAGGCGGAAAAGAAATTTCTGCGCGGGTTTGGATTGAAGTTTTAACCTTGAAAGCCCTGTAGGTCGTCATGCCGTCGAAGGACGGCATCCATTTGGCGTGGATTCCGGCCTGCGCCGGAATGACAATA
Source organism: uncultured Alphaproteobacteria bacterium (assembly GCA_965651535.1). Classification (GTDB taxonomy): domain Bacteria; phylum Pseudomonadota; class Alphaproteobacteria; order Micavibrionales; family SZUA-601; genus JAQGJA01. The sequence continues at coordinate 9,668 of CBFGSX010000013.1, forward strand.
GGGGTAATTCAGGCAAAAACCGGAAAGATCTGGCGCATGGTCGGGAAGCGGTTTTCCTCATCCGAGACTTGCGGGAATTTCACCGGCCAGGGAATATTCAGATCCGCATCGTTCCAGAACAATCCGTGAAACGCGTATTCTTCATAGATGCCGGTGAATTTTTCATGGATGTCGGCGCTGTCCGAGCGCACGCATATGCCGTAAGCCAGCCCGCCCGACAGATAAATCTGGGGATTGCGGCTTTCGGACAATTCAATCATCTCGGTTTTGCCAAAGGTCTTCGAGCCGATCCGCGTATCGACGACAGCCAGCGTCACGTCGCCGCGCACCAGCGTCAGCAAAATGGACTGGCCTTCGGGAATGATATAAAGCCCGCGCAGTGACCCTTGGAAGCCGCGTGTCAGGCGGTCGGACAAAAAGCGCCCCGTCAGGCCGAAAGCGGCATATTGCGTCGGATGAAAGGCGTGGCGCACCACGCCGCGCGCGTCATGGGTGCTCTGGGGGTCGATCAGGTAAAGGCCGCCAAGGGATGTGGGTTGGACGGAAAGCATCGGGCGGACAATCCTTTTTCTTTGGCCCTTTCTTGGGCACATGGAACCTGTTTCCTTTTTATCACGCGATGTCTAAAAAACCGCTAAACACGCAAGAGTATGTTTTTCATAACAACTATGGATTGTCATACCATAGGCTGTTTTCAGAATCCCTGTAAAGAGAGCGAAATTCCAATAGATTAGATTCGTTTCCAGAGGGTCTTCCGTTAAACGGAGCGGAGAATCTTCTTAGAGACTCCCACGGATTCGCGCCGCTATCGACAAAAGACGGACGGATTTTGTCCGTTATCCAACCCAGAAGGAGACTAAAATGAAGAAGTTCCACAACGCCGTCATCGCCAAGCTGACTGTCAAAAAACTGCTCAGCCATGTCGATCATGTCGAAACGATGCTGACGATGGGCAGCACCGAGCCGGCGCTGAAATTTGCCCTGGCCGACGGGCTGACGGAGATGCGGCTGCATTTGCGCAAGCTGGAATCCTGGGTGGAACAGACGGTCTAGGCGCGTCCGGCGATGGCGCTGAGGTGGTCGGGATCGATGCCTGCCAGTGCCATCGCCGCGTCCCAGCGGCGGTCATACGAGATTGAAAACAACAAATCGGGATCGAGCGGCGCATGCAGCCAGGCGTTTTGTTTCAATTCCTCTTCGAGCTGTCCCGCCGTCCATCCGGCATAACCCAAAGCAAAAAGCGTCTCTTGCGGGCCTTTCCCTTCGGCGATGCGGCCCAGCATTTCCAGCGAGTTCGTCACGCCGATACCGCCCATCAGCGTGGAATGTCCCAGCATCACGTCGGTGGAATGCAGCACGAAGCCGCGACCGATTTCCACCGGGCCGCCGAAATAAACGCGATATTCTTCAAGTTGTGGCGCGCTGGCGGGAATCTCCAGCTGATCGAGCAGGTCAAGAAACTTCACCGCCTCGAGCGGCTTGTTGACCAGAACGCCCATCGCGCCCTCGGCATTATGTTCCAGCATCAGCACCACGCCTTTATGAAAGCGCGGATCGCCCATGGCGGGCATGGCGATCAAGAGTTTCCCGCGAAGGCTGTCGGTGTTGTCGGATGTGGACATTTATGTTTCCTACTTTAAGATATTAGCAGTTTTACTCTGGAGGCCAAGCGAATGTTCCGTATTATCATCCTGTTTCTTTCCCTTTCAACCGCCGCATGGGCCAATGCCCCCCTTTACGAAATCGACCCCAGCCATACCCGTGTGCTGTATGGCATCAGCCATCTGGGCTATTCGCAGATGCCGGGCAGCTTCAACGATATCAAGGGCACGCTGCGCTTTGATCCCGAGCGCGCGGAAACCTCGGAGGTGGATATCACGATCAATGCCAAATCCGTGTCGATGTATCACGACGTGCTGGACAAGAAATTGTTGGGGAAGGATTTTTTCAACACGGATAAGTTTCCCAAGATTACTTTCAAGAGCACCGAGGTCAAAATTACCGATCGCGATCGCGGCGAGGTCACGGGCGATCTGACGTTTCTGGGCGTGACCAAGCCGGTGACGCTTAAAGTGAAGTTCAATAAGAAGGGCTTTAACGAATATGCGGGAGCCGAGATGGTAGGGTTCTCCGCGCGCGGCAAGATCAAGCGCAGTGATTTCGGCATGGACGGCTATCTGCCGCATATCGGTGATGATGTGAGTTTGCGTATCGAGGTTGAGGCTATCGCGCCGTCAACCAAATAATCATGCGAATCACCCCTTTTTCTCGGACCGCCGCTTTTTGCCGCGGCGAGTTCCGGTGAATCTCCTTGATTCAAAATGATTGCTGTCATCCGCGCGCCTTTCCCTTTACCGGGGGGCGAAAGCGGTGGTATTATGGCTTCAATATTTCTGCCGGGAACCGGCCTTTCTTCGGGATCGACGTATGACGCAGCGCGTTTTGTATCAGCTCTGGCTCTCGCCGTTTTGCCGCAAGGTGCGCCTTTCTCTCGCCGAAAAGAAGCTCGATTTCGAGCTCCGGGTTGAAAAAGTCTGGGAGCGCCGCCGCGACTTCTTGAAGATGAACCCCAGCGGCGAAGTGCCGGTGTTGATCGATGAGGACGGCACGATGGTCTGTGACAGCCAGACGATCGTGCAGTATCTGGATGACAAATACCCTGAGAAGAAATTGACCGGCACGTCGCTGGCCGAGCGGATTGAAGTCGGAAGGCTGTCAGCCTGGTTCGACCGCAAGTTCAACGACGAGGTGACGGAATATCTCGTCGGCGAAAAAATGATGAAGCGGTTTTTAAAGCTGGGTCAGCCTGACGGGCAAAAGATCCGCGCCGGACATTCCAACATTCATTATCATCTCGATTACATTTCCTATTTAGCGACGCGTCGTCGCTGGCTGGCCGGCGATAATTTCTCCGTGGCCGACATCGCTGCCGCCGCGCATCTGTCGGCGGTGGACTATATCGGCGATGTGCCGTGGGACTATCACAAGGACGCCCGGGACTGGTATGCGCGCGTCAAGTCGCGACCAAGTTTCCGGCAGTTGCTGGACGATCACATCCCCGGCGTGTCGCCGGTGGCGCATTACGCGGATATTGATTTTTAGCCATGACTTTGTTTGTTTTCGGTTTTGGTTACGCGGCGTCCTTCATCGCGGGATCGGTGCCGTGCGTTGGCACGAAGCGTATAGAAAAAGACACGCCGCCGGTTTTTGCTTTTGACGGCAAGACAAGAATGAGTGCTGCCGCCGAAGCGGCTCTGGATGCGGCCGAGGCGGTGCTGGTGTCTGTCCCGCCCGACGAAAACGGCGATTCGGTATTCCGTGTTTACGGCACAATTCTGGCGCAGAAGAAAAACCTGAAATGGCTCGGTTATTTTTCCTCGACTGCCGTTTACGGTGATGCAAGCGGCGATTGGGTCGATGAAACCATGCCGCCCGCGCCGGTTTCCGAGGCGGGGCGTCTGCGCTTGATGGCCGAAGGTCAATGGCGTTCGCTTGACTTGCCGCTGCATATTTTTCGCTTGAGCGGCCTATACGGCCCCGGCCGTTCCGCTTTGGATCGCGCCCGCGCCGGCGCGCCGATCATCGAAAAGCCCGGCCATGTCACTAACCGCATTCATGTTGCGGATGTCGCGCAGATTGTGACGGCGTCGATTCAGAATCCGACCCCAAACGAAATTTTCAATATCAGTGATGATGAACCCGCCTCCAGCGCCGAGGTGCTGCGCGCGGCCTATGAAAGCCTCGGCAAGACCCCGCCCGCCGTCACCGCCGCGCGCGAGGGGCAAAGATTTTTTGAGGCGAACCGCCGCGTCCGCAATACTAAAATCAAGGAGATGCTCGGGATTTCGTTAAAATACCCAAGCTGGCGTGCGGGAGAGGGTGAAAATAAAACTTGATCCCAATATTTTATTATGTCATTCATGGATTGGGGGTGCGGCATGAAAAAAGAATCCGGTTCGAAAGGCCAACTTTTCGAAAAATTCCTGACAGCAGACAAGCTCCAGCGTTTGCGTGTTTACGATACGCTTGGCGGTGTTGTTTATGAGGGGCTGGACGTTTACATGAACGACCGAAAGATGCCCGATCGCAAGCGATCCAAACTTTTGAAACATATCCGCGCCGGGTTGTCCGTGCATGACGGGATCGCCAGTCGCAAGGATTGGACAAAGGACGCCCCCGCCATTTTGATCGTGCCGACCGAAGAAAATCAAACGGGCCAATGGTTCGATGTTTTGCCGGGGAAAGAAGCTAAAACGCAGTTTTCTCTTTCTACGGGCCTTGGAAATATATCCGAGCGGGAACGTGTCTCCCACCCAAAGGATTATCGCGTCCTGTTTGGCTTGTTGGAGAATCGCCGCATTCTCGATATGCCTGTTTACGAACGAACGGGTTTCAGGGCTCACGAGTGCTTAGCGGCGTTCTTTTCAGAGAAAAAGATCAAGAAGCCCGAACGAAAACAAGTGGTCTCAATCGTGAGAGACAATCTGACCGAGATTATCCGTTACGGTGAAGCTCGCCGAGAGGCGTTGAAGCGCGAGGTGCCAGCGCTTTTGGCCGATTTTGTTGAAAACAGCCGTGTCGGCACGCCGATTTTTCATTACACGATCATGCCGCATACCGAGGCAAAAGAAGTTTTTTCTAAAGACTGCCGATTGATCTGATGGGCGGCTTACAAGTTTTCGTCGTGACGTACGCTTGTCGCGCGTTTGGCGGCGCCAAGCGGGCTATATTGCTGGGGGTGGGTCATGGCGGGCAGGATAATGGCCACCGTGGTGCCCTGACCGTAAACGCTTGAAATTTGCATCTCGCCGCCATGCATCTCCACCAGTTTTTTGGTGATGGCCAACCCCAGACCCGTGCCGCCATGCCCGCGTGTCATCGCACCCGAGACCTGTTCGAAAGGCTGGCCGATGCGGTTGAGCTTGTCGGCGGGAATGCCGATACCGGTATCCTGCACTTCGATTTTAATGCGATTTTCCGCGTGATCGGCAATCGCGACGGTGACCGTGCCGCCGGTTTCGGTAAATTTTACCGCGTTGGTCAGGATGTTGACGACAACCTGCCTAAAGGCGCGGCGATCGGCCTCGATCACCGGGGTTTCGTTCGCGCTCTTGAGCGTCAGGGTCAGCCCCTTGTCGCGCACCGTGTTCTCGACCATGTGACAGGCCAGGCGACTGGCTTTCACCACATTGACCGGCTCGGAGACCAGATCATATTTCCCAGCCTCAATCTTGGACATATCAAGAATATCGTTGATAAGGTCAAGAAGGTAACGACCGGACTCGTTGATGCTGGCCGCATAATCGACATAGCGCTTGTTTCCCAACGGCCCGAGCAGCTCGGCGTTCATCATCTCGGAAAAACCGATGATGGCGTTGAGCGGCGTACGTAATTCGTGTGACATGGTAGCCAGAAAGCGCGATTTGGCGCGGTTGGCAGCTTCGGTCTCGTCGAGCGCGTGCTGGAGCGCAATCCGGTTGCGCTTTTCCGCCGTAATGTCCTGGAGCAATCCGTAAAGCGCAACGGTCTCGCCGTTTGCATCCCGTTCGCAGCACAGAAAGCAGCGTACGAAATATTCGATGTTGTCGCGCATGGGGTGCCGGAGTGTAAAATCGGCGATCCCGTCTTGTCCGTCCGTCATCAGGCGGTTGACAATAATGAACAGGCGACTCATGTCGCGCGAGCTGACCAGCTCGCGCAGCGTGGCAAGGCTGGGAGAAATTTTCTGGATATCGAAATCGAAAATGGTGCATAGTTCGCGTGTAAAGGCGACATCCTTCTCCCCTAATTGCCACCGCCAGCGTCCCATATGCGCCAGCGCTAGCGGCGCATCTTCAGGCTTGGGGGCCAGCAGGCGCTGGGACGGATCGACGATTTTCGCGGCTGGATTCGGATCGAGCATGACAGGGAAACTCTAGCACAGTTTTTTCATAAAGAAAAGAAAAACGCGCACTATCAGGACGAGACGGCCCAAGCCAAATCGTCGGATTTCATAGGGTTTTTCAAAATGTTGACCAGCGATTCCAACCGATCCTCGAGCGCCGTAAATTGTGCCGTATCGAGAAAATTTTTCTTTTCAATTTTATCCAGAAGTGTTGCGACAGCCTGATCGATCAGGGCCACGCTGGCGCTGCGGTCGCGTGGATGGTTGGCCTGTTCCCAGACAAAGGCGCGAATTTTTTGTGCAAGAAGTTTCTCCTGAATGGCTTCAAAGGACTGGGCGATGTCCTTGAGTGTCTCCAGTGCGTAATCGCGCAGGGATTCACGCAAATCGGCGGCGATATCACGACCGATCGCGCCGGCGCAGCGATCCGATAACCGTGCCAGATAGTATAACGCCTCGGCTGAGGCCTGGGAATCGTGCACATTCACCAAATTGGGAATCAGGTCCATTTCCTCAAGAAGAACTTGCAGCGCCTGTTGCGGCGCAAGATGTCCATGCGGCTGCATGATTTTCAGCGTGCGGAAACAGGCCTGTGCCTGAAGGATCAGGGCGCTCATGTGTCGCGGCAGTCCTTCGAGCTTTTCTGCCAGCGCCATGGTTTTGAAGGTTTCGCGCTCGTTATGCGTGACGCTGGGGCGGTTCTGCGTGCTGACAACAGAAAGCGGCGGCAGATTTTCGGCGCGGATGCGGTTATCCATTTCCTGATAAGATGAAATGGATTCAATGGTGTCGTCGGAAACCCCCTTTTCCTGCAATAGGCGGATAGCCTTCTTGAATCCTAAAACCGCCTGCATATCCGTGCCGAACAGAATCTCGCAGATTTGTCCGACGGGGCGCTCGAAAATATTGGGCAGATCCTCCTCGCGCAAATATTGGCGCAGCGCATCGGTGAAGGGAAGATAATGCGCGGCCGCTTGCGGGCGGTCGAGACCGATTTCGATCGGTTCGGCCGGCGCATTCAGTCGGAAGCCAAAGACACGATTGGTTTCGTCCGTCCACAAATAGGCGAAGTCGTGCATTTTCGTGCGGTGCGTGATCTTGTCGACGCGTTCGATGATCTCGGGCAGGCTTCGCGCCAGTTCGACCGGGTGCGTCGCCATGACAAGACCCGTGCCGGTATTTTCATGGCGCGGATGCGGCAGATCGGCAAGAAGGGATTCGCCATCACCGGAAAAGGACAGGTTATAGGCATTGGCGTAATCGTCGACTTTGTGCGACAGGATCTGGTAATAGATGTTGCTCTGGATTGCTTGCACCAGCTTGTGTAGCTGGAAGCTGTTCATGGTGTTCATGACGATGTCGATGATGCCGCCGCCGCAATCGAAAATCTTGGGTTCGTCCACATCGTGTGACGCAATCGTTGCGTGCAGAATGCGAACCAGATGTGCCTTGACCTGATCGGCCCCGTCATGGCCGAAAGTCGCGTTCAGCCCGCCGAGATTATAAATATCGGCACGCAGGATGATTTTTGATCCATCATGATGCTTGCGCAGATACTCGATGCGGTCATCGCGGGGCCAGGCGATGGCGCGACCGACCAGCAGAGACTTGGCTGGGTTGAGCGGATTGCGCGGATGGGTCTTCTGGTCGATCTCGCTGGCGAATTGCGCGGCATTTCGATAGTGGCGGTATTTGTGCAGCGCCTTGTCGATACGTTGTTCAGAGGCGCGGTTGTGGAACTGGTCGGGATTGACGCCCCGGCGCGCAAATCCGAACCAGTTGCGCGTGCCGGAGCGGCTTTTTTTTGTGTTCTGGATGTCGTCGTCCAGCTGTTGCTTGAGGGCGCGGTGATCCATATACGGGCGCAGGATAACGCGCGCGGTGACAAGGCCCATGCCGGTGCGTTCAGGGTATTTCTTGTGGCGAAGCTGATCAAGTCCCAGAGCCTCGACAAATTCGCGTGTAATCCTGTCAGAGTCGGCAAGGCCTTTGATGACTTTTTCCTCATCGGTGTTGAGGATGATAAAGGTGACCTCATCCCCCATGGACCGATGATAGAGCCAGTCGACGACGCCCGCGCGCGTCATGCAATCCAGATAAATGCCGCAAATGGTGGCCATGACATCGTTGGTGGCCGATCGACCGATGGCGTCGTTGACGCTCGAAAGATTCATGTAATCGCCCAAGATCAGGAAATTTCGATTTTCCTGTCCATGACGCGCCGAGGCGGCCATGGCGAAGTCGAGATAAAGCGTGCGCAACGCCGCATGAATGTAGTAACCGGTATAGCGGTCACGGGCGAGAATGTCCGAAAAAATAGTCTCAATGTTCGGTGCCGGGGAGTCAGGATTGTATTGAAGTTGCAAGGCCTCGATCAATCCGCCGACCATGGCGGATGGAGCATAGGCGCTGTGTTCGCCCAAAGTCTGAAAAATTTCCTCGGCGCTTTTTGTCGGCAGGCTTTTGCCGGTCATCTGGGATAAAATCGTCAGGGTTTCTTCTGCAATCATCCGCCAAATCCAAAAAATACGCCGTCTTCAGAATAGGGCGGAGGCCTTAAGACAAGGTTTAGGGCTGTGAGGGCGTTAATAAGAGGTAAATAACGATTCTTCAGCCGCCATAGGCCTGACTCAACAGACGATAGCGCAACGAATCCATATGCTGTCGGGCGTTTTCAAGTGAAAATTGTGATCCGCGGTCAAAGCATTGCTGCTGGATGGCGCGCAAGCCCTGCTCATCTTCCATCAGGCCCTGCAAGGCCAGAGCCAACCCGTCCGGTGTGACAGGGCTGACAACGATACCGGCATCGCCTGCCGCCTCGAGCAGGCCGCCATGACCCGAAGTAATCAGCGCACACCCCGCCGCCATCGACTCAATCGCCCGCCTTCCGAAGGGTTCGGCGCCGATGGTCGGCACAACGGCGATTGCTGCGCGCGCATAGAGTTCAAGCGCCTTGTCATGCGGCAGGCGGCCCAGAAATACGGCCTGCCCACCGATATCGTCAAGCGCATCTCGAACCTTGCGTGCATAGGAAGAGTGTTTTTTGGCATTTGTCGGTTTGTCCGCGCCGACAAAAACAATCTTCCATTTTGGAAAATGGGGAAGAATTCTTGCCGCCGCCTGCGCCAGCTCGAGCGCGCCCTTTTCAGGGGCCAGCCGTCCCGAATACAGGATAAAAGCCTCCTTGCGCCCGCGCACGGGCGCGTCGACACCGGAATAGACGACATGGACATGTTCGGTGCGTGCCGCTTCGAGACCGGTTAAAAAACGGCGACGCAGGAAATCGCTGCCGAAGTAAATGGCATCGGCTGCCGCCAAAAGATCCCAGCGCTGTCGTGTCGTCCGCGCGCCGTTGATTGACAAGGGGTCGTCGTGGAAATGCAGGCTGATCGGCTTGTTCTGAAATCCGCGGCGCAGAGCGTTGAAAAGGGCGACGTGGTTGTGCACCTCGATCAGTCCCGTCGGGCGCGTTTTGAAATGATGGGTTACGGCGTGCGCGTAACCGGTTTGCTGCCCAAATAACAGGGCCATTGACGGCCTGATTCCCTTGAAGCGTACGTTGGAAAAAGGGCGTACCCGGCTTTCGGCGCGGCCATAGACGGTGATGTGATCCTGATAAGCGCTGCCGACCGTGGTTTCATGCACGAAAAGCGAGATACCGCCCGCAGCCCCAGGCGTAAAGCGCTCGGTGTCGGGAAGAATGGTGGCGATCTCATAGGTTCTGGCGTGCATATATCCAGAATAGAGGGCTGCAAGTCCTCTGGCAATCAGGCATTGAGGCCGATGGCGTTCAAATCCTCATAGGCGGCGGTCAAACGCTTGACAAAGGCCTTCTCGCCCTCGCGCAGGAAGACGCGCGGATCGTAGAATTTCTTGTTGGGTTTGTCCGCGCCTTCGGGATTGCCGATCTGGCCCTGAAGATAGTCGCGCTTGGAGGCTTCGTAACCGCGAATGCCGTCCCAGAAGGCCCATTGCATATCGGTGTCGATGTTCATCTTTACTGCGCCATAGGAAAGCGCCTCGCGGATATCCTCGCGGGACGAGCCGGAGCCGCCGTGAAAGACGAAGTTGACGGGCTTGTCGCCTGTGCCGAATTTCTGTTTGATGAAGTCCTGCGAGTTTTTGAGGATTTTCGGCTCGAGCCGGACATTGCCGGGCGAATACACGCCGTGCACATTGCCGAAAGCGGCGGCAACGGTGAAGTGATCGCCGATTTTCTTCAACGCTTCATAGGCCTGGGCGACCTCTTCGGGCTGGGTGTAGAGGCGGCTTGAGTCCACCCCCGTATTGTCCACGCCGTCCTCTTCGCCGCCGGTGACCCCCAGCTCGATCTCGATCATCATGCCGATTTTGGCCATGCGCGCGAAATACTGCGCAGAAATCTCGATGTTCTCCTCGAGCGATTCCTCGGACAGGTCGAGCATATGCGACGAATAAAGCGGGCGCTGATTGGCGCTGAAAAACGCTTCACCCGCTTCGAGCAGCCCGTCGATCCACGGCAGCAGGTTTTTCGCCGCGTGGTCGGTGTGCAAAATGACCGGCACGCCATAAGCCTCGGCGAGGGTATGGATATGCAGCGCGCCCGCAATCGCGCCCTTGATGGCGGCGGATTGGTTGTCGTTATTCAGGGCTTTGCCCGCGTAAAACGCCGCGCCGCCGTTGGAAAACTGGATGATCACGGGCGAATTGACGGATTTGGCGGTTTCCAGCGTGGCGTTGACGCTGTTCGTGCCGACGACGTTGACGGCGGGCAGGGCGGCGTTTTTCGCCTTGGCCTCGTTGAGAATGTCCCATGCCGCGTTTCCGAAGGCCACACCGGGCTTGAATTTTGCCATATTTTTCCAATCCTTAAGTCAAGAGAATGATTATGGCCATGGGATATACTCTTAAATGCCCGTTGCGGCAAGCCACCTTTGACTTTTTAAGCGGAATCAGCCATATAATGCCCGAGGAAAGAGGCTTATCCATGTCCGAAGATAGCGGATTCTCCAATAGTTTTTCCGATGCAATCAGCGGCTTTGCGTCCGATATCGGTGCAGCGTTGGGCGATCTGGCCGATAACATGGTTTCGGCTTTTGACGGTAATGGTCGCGATGTTTGTGTGCCGCCACCCGCACCGCAGCCGGTCATGGCCGCGCGAAACGATCTGATGACGAGTTATTTCGATCAGCCGCTGTGGAAAACGCACAGCTTCTAA
>CBFGSX010000014.1:0-20574 GCA_965651535.1 uncultured Alphaproteobacteria bacterium
GGCCGGGATGAGCGGCTCGAAAATTGTCGTGGCGATCAACAAAGATCCCGATGCGCCGATTTTCCAAGTTGCGGATTACGGCCTTGTGGCGGATCTGTTCACCGCCGTGCCGGAACTTCAGGCCGAGTTGAAGAAGTAGTCCAATTCTTGTCTTGCCCGCGCAGGCGGGCATCCGGCTTGAAATTCAAAATATCAAAGAATATAAGCCAGACCCCCGCCTGCGCGGGGGTGACAGGATGGCTTATTTCTTGTTTTTTAGAAAAAAATCGCGATCCTGATTTAGGTGCTGGCCAAGATCGTATTGTTTAAGTTCCCTGATTGGAACCCACTTAAACGCTGTATGTTCGGTGGTCAGTATCACTTCACCGGAATCGTATTTGCAGAGATAAGTAAGATTGAGAAGCGGCTGTCCGTCACGACTCCCCGTTCGATTGTTCAAGGGAACGCCTACAGAAATATTGAGTCCAAGTTCTTCCTGATATTCACGTCGAAGTGCTTGTTCAGGCGTTTCGCCATGTTCGATCCCACCGCCGCAAAATTCCCATCCGATGAATTCATTGCTACCGGGAAGGTAAGAATCATTTCGTTTGACAAGGAGAACTGCATCCTCTTTTTCATTTAAGAGGATACCCAAAATACGACAGTTGAAATTGGCCACAGCTTAATTCGACGCCATCTTGAGGTTGTCGCGGACGCGGTAGACGGGCCAGGAACCTTTGGCCAGTTGGCGCAGCGTGCGGTCTTCCTGACCAAGGCGCTGGTTGTAGATCCAGTAATTCGTCATCACGCGGCCGACATAGGCGCGGGTTTCGGAGATCGGGATGCTTTCGATAAACAGAAGCGGATCGTTCTTGTAGTCGATCTTTTTCTGCCAGCGGGCGAGGTTGCCCGGGCCGGCATTATAGGCCGCAGCCAGATAGAGCATATTGCCGTCGATGCGTTGCATATCCAGCAGATAGCGGACATAGCGCTGACCCAAAGCCACATTGACTTCGGGGTCGGTAATGTCGCTGGCGTCAAAGGAGGCGTCCGAGACGAATTTCGCGGTGCGCGGCATGAGCTGCATCAGGCCGGTTGCGCCCGAGCGGCGGTTGCGCGCCTCGATATCGAATTTCGATTCCTGACGGATCAGCGCGTTCACCAAAGCCGGGTCGACGCCTGCGGCTTCATCGCCTTTCCACGGCACGACCGGATAGAGGGCGATGTCATATAAGCGTCCGTCCGACCGTCCGACCGTGTTACCCAATTGCATGGCAAGGCTCGGCAGATTGAAATGCGCGGCGGTGGCAACCATGGCCTTGGCCATCTGGCGGTCGCCTTCGGGGTGAACCTGTTTCAGTTCGCGCGCGGCGAGGTCTTTTTTACCGATGTCCAGCAGGGCCAGCGCGCGCTCGCCCGAGGGGTGGCTCTTGAGGGTGGCGACCAGACCGCTCGTCAGGGTCGGGGACTCCCACGAGAAGCCGGTGTCCTTGCCCAGCTTCGCTTGGGCCAGCAGGCCATAGAAAGTGCGCGAGAAGGCGGCAGCCTGACGCAGATGGGTGTCGGCGGCCTTGCGGTTGCCGATGCGTTCATGGGCGCGTGCGGCCCAGAAGGAACCGGCAGAGAGCATCCACGGGCTGCGCGTATGCGATTTCGGGATCAGCGAGAATTGCTGCGCGGCGGTCTTGTAGTCGTCTTGCTGCCATGCGGACAAGCCGCCAATCCACGCCGCGTAAGGAACAGCTTCTTTCGAGCGTCCGGTTGCCTGAAGCGCGACCGACAGGGCGGTGTCGTATTTTTGGTTATAGTAATAACCGGCGGCGATTTCGCTAAGCAGCGTGTCGTGCTCAATGGCGGTCAATGATTTGGCGGCGGGAGCCTGATCCAGATATTCATAGGCGCGGGTCACGGCATCGCGGGACAGGTAGGACTTGACCTTGTGAGTCAAATCGCGCACGGCGGCATTATTGCGCATTTTGGGCTGGTTGGCGGGCTTCTTGATGTTTTTGGTCAGCCAAGCGATTTCAAGCGAGCCAAGGAGTCTTTTGGCCATTTGCGGCGCGGGCAGGGTGGCCGGATCGTTGGCGCGGCGCTTCTGGGCCAGTTGATAAACGCGATAGGCGTTGGGGTGGTCGCCATATTGGACCATCCACTCGCGCAGTTCGGCATAGGAGGCGCGGTATTCCGCCGAGTTGATGTAGCGGTCATACAGGACATGACCGATCAGAATGTCATTGCCCAGACGCTTCATCAGTGCATTGGCGCGCGCCCAGTCGCCGCTTTCTTGTGCTTCAAAGATGCGCTGATAAGTCGAACGGTCATGGTTAGACAAGGCATAGAGCTTGGTGCCCGAGGCCTTGGTGCTGATCATGGTGAACAGATCGACATTGCCGATGACGCCGTCATTTTGCCACGAAAGGGCGGTTGCCGATCCGGCAGCCGGGGCCGTTGCGGCCAGTTTGCGGTTTTCAACCGTATGAATCCACCAGCCCGATGCGGCGACCAGCAGAATCGATGCCATCACAAGGGCAGGGATGCGGCGAATGTGTCCGAGGCTAAGCCAGCGTTCACGTAAAGGAATAGAAATCATGCAGGGGGTTCACATTATGTCAGGAACGTGTCGTGTTATGGTACGTTACTGTTTGTGCTCCGTGTTGTTGACACCAGGTGGGCAGTCGGCCAAAAAGCCCTCCGCCCGTAAGGTTGCAGCAAATGCGATCAAGCTGAACCAAAAGCTTTTCTTCATACTTATATTTTTTACCAAAATTTCACTCTTTTGGGAAGAAAGAATTGGTAAACTTTTTTCAAGCCATTGAATTTCAACAAATGTATTTTTAGTTAAAATTTTATCTTTTTGACTTGACGGACTGAAAATTGCGCGAGATACCGAGTCACCGAGCAATAAAATTGCGCGGGGTTGAACGAATCCCAGCTCGGCTCGGAGCAGGGGAATCAGCCAGGACATTTCAACATCGGACAGATTTCGCTGGCCTGGCGTACGCCATTTCGACAGATAGGTGAAGTAGCAGGATTCCAGATTAAAACCCGCCGCTGCCAGCGCTTTGCGGATAAGCTGGTTGTAAGGTCCTGTAAAGGCCTGACCGCTGGCATCCTCGGCGGTGTCGGGAATGTCGGCAATGATGGCCAGATCGGGAGCGGTGGCTTGTCCACTGCTGGAAACAGCTTGGGTCGCGGTTCGGCAAAGCGCGGGTTCTTTCCATCCCTTTGTGAAGGCGTTCAATGCATCCAGATCTGCAAAGGATGGCAAGGAAACCGGGGACTCAACCGTCCGAAGGGTTGGTGGGCGGGCGGCGGGCGGCATACCCGAATGGGGGATGGGTGTCGAAAAATTCTTCCAAGTTCCTGAATTTAAGCCAACTTCATGGGTTACGCCGTTCAGCACAAGCCAGGCGACCAGGCTGTGTTGTTGCGGGGAAAGGGCGACGGCGGAGGGCTTCATCTAAGGCTATTCTTAAGAGTTTGCGTGTTTGATGGGACTCTACCAAAAACCCGTCCGAAAGCCAGCCCCGAAGGCCCTTTTGCCCTGCCCATGACCAAGCTGTTCCCGCAATCCGATAACAAGCCGAAGATCAATTGGTTACGCGGCCGATTGTCGTGGCGGATTATTTTGTCGGTCTTTGCAACGATCGTGGTGGTGCAGGGGATGATCCTGTATTTCACGACGAAGAATTTTGAAAACCAACAACTGGTTGAGCTTAAAAATGCGGGGTTGTCTTCGTTGGTGCCGATGCTGCCGGACAACAACAGCGCGCGGATTTTGGAAACGCTGGACCAAAAAGCCGCGATACGCCTGATGCGCACGACCGCCATCCGCGGCATCGCATTTTACGAGCCGTTCAAAGTCATCGCCAAGGACGTTTTCGGCGAGACGCCCTCTCTAATGCCCAGCCGCACCAATCCTGAAGAGAAAATGGCGTGGCTTAGTGGCGATACAAAACGTTACGAAGTGACGCTCGGGCCGATGGATACTAACGGTGCTTATGCGATTGTTCTTCGGCTTGACTCCGAATATGTGCGCTATCGCGTGCGCGATTATGTGATGCAAATGACGGTGATTTCGCTGCTGTTGTCGGCGTTTATCACGACTGTGCTGATTTTGGTGCTTGGTAAATGGATGATCGAGCCGATTTTGATGCTGCGGAACAATTTGATGGGGGCAGCGAAAAATCCGACCGATCCGTTGAAATACCTGACACCCTACAAGCGCCGTGACGAGTTGGGCAGCGTTATTTCCTCGGCGAACAAGCTGATCAAGCAGAACGCCGAGAATTTGACACGCCTCAACCAGCAAGCGCAGGACAAGATTTTCCGCGTGGCGTTCTTCGACGCGCTGACCGAATTGCCAAACCGCCCGCATTTTTTGAACAAGCTGGACGAATTGCTGAACGCTGAAGGGCAGGGCAATCGCTATGAAAAGCTGGGCGTTCTGGTCGTGGATATCGATCATTTCGGCGACGTCAACGACACGCTGGGCTATGAGGCGGGCGACGAATTGCTGAAACAGGTCAGCGCGCGTCTGTCGCAAACTCTGGAACGCGATGCGGTGATGGTGGCGCGCCTGAGCGAGGATGAATTTGCCGCGATTTTAGGTCTGCCGGATGTACCGGATGAGGAGATCGACCGCATTTCTACGTCTGTTCTCAACATTTTTTCCGAGGTGTTTGATATTCAAGGAAACGATCTTGTGCTGGAGGCCTCGCTGGGGATGGCGTTGTGGCCGACCGATGCTGACCGTGCCAGTGAATTGCTCAAAAAAGCTGAAAGCGCACTCGATCAGGCAAAACTCGAGGACAAGGGGCGTTTCCGCCTTTACAGCCCGACCTTCGAACAGGAAGTCCAGCGTCGTGTGCAGATGGTGCGCGATCTGCGCGTCGCCGTCGAGGAAAAGCAGTTTGCCTTGGTCTACCAGCCGCAATTCGATGCCAAGACGCGCGAGATCATCGGCGCCGAGGCGTTGCTGCGCTGGGAGCGTTTTGATCATGAAACCGGAAAAAAAGCATTTGTACGCCCCGATCATTTCATTCCGGTGGCGGAACAATCCGGCCTGATCGTGCCGATCGGGCGCTGGGTGGTCGAGGAGGCGTGCCGTTTTGCCAAATCCTGTCAGGAGGCCGGCATCAAGCCGTTTCGCGTCGCGGTCAATCTTTCGGGCATCCAGTTCCATCGCGACGATGTGGTGGCGCTGACCAAGAGCGTTCTTGAAAAGACCGGGCTTGAACCGCATTTTCTCGAGCTTGAAGTGACGGAAAGTGCTGTCATGAAAGATATTGATGAAACCATCGCGCTGCTGACCAAGCTCAAGGATTTGGGCGTGGATCTGGCGATTGACGATTTCGGCACGGGTTATTCCTCGCTGAGCTATTTGAAGCGTTTCCCCGTCCACCGCCTGAAGGTCGACCGTTCCTTTGTGATGAACGTCACCGACAGCGAAGGGGACGCCTCGATCACCAAGACGATTATCCAGCTGGGCCATGCCATCAACCTCAAGGTCATCGCCGAGGGCGTCGAGACCGAGGCGCAGGTCAATTTCCTGAGTGAAAACGGCTGCGACGAGTTTCAGGGCTATTTCTTCAGCAAGCCTTTGACCCCCGACGAATTCCGCGGTTTCGCCCGCGGTTACGCCGCGCCCAAAGCCGTCGCCTGACCTTGCAGAAGGTCGCGCGCCGCGCTAGATTGGCGGCGCCATGATCGTCCCGTCCACCGCCTCTACGCCCGCGCTTCTGCGTCGTATTTTCAAAGAGTATCTTCTTCCGCGCTGGGGCAGGATAGCCATGGCGCTTGTGCTGATGGGCGTGGCCTCGGCCACGACGGCGGGGCAGGCCTATCTGCTTGAGCCGATCATCAACAAAATTTTTGTCAACAAAAGCGCCGAATATCTGCTGCCGATCAGCTTGGCCGTGGTGGCGTTGTTTGCCGTGCGCGGGTTGGCCATTCTGGGCAACGTCATCATCATGTCCTATATCGGCTATGATATTGTCAACGCCATTCAAAAACGGATGTTCGACCGCCTTGTCCGGCAGGACATGGAATTTTTTCAAAAGAACAGCGCCGGAAGCCTGATCTCGCTGATGGTCTCGGATGTCATGCAGATGCGCTCCGTCACCGCCGAGATGATGACGGGTTTGGGAAAAAACGTCCTGACTCTGATCTTTCTTGTCGGCGTGATGTTTTATCAGGACTGGAAATTGTCGCTGATTGCGCTTTTGGTTTTGCCGCCCGCGATGGCGGTCATGCTGTTTTTCGGGCGGCGCCTGCGTAAGGTGGCGCGCTCGACGCAGGAGGAACAGGCGCAGCTCAGCTCGCTGTTCAACCAGTCTTTTTTGGGGATGCGTCAGGTCAAGGCCTATAACGCTGAAGACTACGAGAACGAGCGCATCGACGGCGCGCTATTGCGTATGCTGCGTCTGGGGCGCAAGACGGCGCGGGTGATGGGGCTTTCGCAGCCTTTCTCCGAAGTGCTGGCGGGAGTGGCGATTGCGCTGATCGTTCTCTATGGCGGCAGTCAGGTGATCGACGGCACCAGCACGCCGGGCAAGTTCTTTTCCTTTATCGGCGCTTTCGTGATGGCCAACGAGCCGATCAAGCGTTTGGCCAAGCTAGGCGCGACCATGCAGGTCGGCATGGCGGCGGCGGCGCGTGTCTTTGCCGCGATCGACCTGCCGCTTCAAGTGCGCGATGCGCCCAAAGCCGTGCCGTTGATTGTTCGCCAGCCGACAATCACTTTCGAGAAAGTCAGCTTTGCCTATCCGGACGGGCAAAAGGCGCTGGATAATGTCTCGTTCCATGTCGCCGCCGGACAAAAAGCCGCGCTGGTCGGGCCGTCGGGCAGCGGCAAGACGACTTGCCTGCAATTACTGCTTCGGTTTTTCGATGTAGACAGCGGACGCATCCTGATCGACGGGCAGAATATCCGTGACGTGACGGTAAAGTCCCTGCGCGATGCGTTGGCTCTGGTAACGCAGGATGCGTTTATCTTCGACGATACGGTGGCCGAGAATATCGCCTATAGCCAGGGCCATGACGTGCCGATGGCGCGCATTGAGGAGGCGGCGCGCAAAGCGGCGGCGCATGAATTCATTACGCGCATGGAAAGCGGCTATGAAACGCGGCTGGGCGAGTTGGGTTCACGGCTTTCAGGCGGTCAGAAACAACGCATCTCCATTGCGCGTGCTATTCTTAAAGACGCGCCCATCCTGCTTCTGGACGAGGCGACCTCGGCACTGGACACCGAATCCGAAAAACTGGTGACGGACGGGCTGGCCGCTTTGCAAAAGGGACGCACGACGCTGGTTGTCGCACACCGTCTAACGACGATCCGCGACGCGGATCAGATCATCGTCATGGATCATGGCCGTGTGGTTTCGAGCGGCGCGCATGACAGTCTGATGACGCAAGGCGGCTTGTATCCTTTGCTTTACCAATCCATGATGGCGGCGTAGCGTGATAACGATGATAACCGTAATTAAAATCATGACCTGGGTGCTGATCGGCTATTTGTCGATCTTGTCCTTTATGTATGTGTTCCAGCGCAACTTTACCTTCCAGCCGCATTCCGAGAATCCGTTCGATCTCGATTATCGCCCGTTCCAGCCTTTTACCTATCAAACGCCGATGGGGTTGACTTTGCGCGGGCTGCGCCTGTTCGCGCAGCCGGGCAAGCCGACCATCGTTTATTTCCACGGCAATGCCGGGCATCTGGGTGGGCGGATGTTCAAGGCGGATTCTTTTGCGCCGCATGGCTACGGTTTTGTTCTGGTGGGGTATCGCGGCTATAGCGGCAATCCCGGCCAGCCCAGCGAGAAGGGATTTTACGAGGACGGCCGCGCCGTGGTTGAGCTTTTGCTCAAGGAAGGTGTGCGGATCGAGGATATTGTCTTTTATGGAGAATCCATCGGCAGCGGCACGGCGACGCAGATGGCCGTCGAATATCCCAAAGCCCGCGCCTTGGTGCTGGAATCGCCTTTTACCTCTACGGTGGACGTCGCCAAGCGGATTTACTTTTTCCTGCCTGTCGGGCGGCTGATGAAGGACCGATTCGACAATGCCTCGAAAATCGGTAAAATAGAAATGCCGGTGCTGATTATGCACGGCGACAGGGATCCGACGGTACCCTATTATCTAGGCCAAAGGCTTTACGCCCATGTAACCAGCCGGGTAAAAAATTTCGTCACGCTCGAGGGGGCGGGTCATGTCAATATGTACGATTACGGTGCGGGGAAAATTACCTATGAATTTCTTTCGTCTCTTTAGTGTAGCCTTTTTGGTTCTGGCATTGTCGGGCTGTGGGGGTGATCCGCCCGGCACGCTCTATCCCCTGACGGTGAAAACGGCGCGAGGCGATGCGAGTTTCATGGTCGAGCTGGCCGATGATGACAAGGAAAGGGCGCAGGGATTGATGGGTCGCCCGGCTCTCGACAACGACAAGGGGATGCTGTTTGTTTTTGATAAAGAACAGCCGCTCAGCTTCTGGATGAAAGACACGCTGATTCCTTTGGATGTTATTTTCATCCGCAACGATAAAACCGTCGTATCGATCTATCGTCGTGCGCAGCCGCATGATCCAACCCCGATCAAATCCGAAGGCCCGGCGCGGGCGGCGCTTGAGATCAAGGGCGGACAGGCCGATATTCAGGGAATCGCTGTCGGTGATCGCATTGAAACCAAGCTGTTTTGACGGTGGGGGCGATGATGACCGAAGTGCGCATCTATAAGCCGGCCAAGACGACAATGCAGTCGGGCCGCGCCAAGACAAAGAAATGGCTGCTCGAGGCGGTGCCGGAGACGCGCCGCGCGCCGGAACCTTTGATGGGATGGGTGGCCTCGGGCGATACACTCAATCAGGTCAAGATCGGTTTCGGCACCAAAGAAGAGGCCATCGCCTTTGCCGAGAAAAAAGGCTGGGTCTATAACGTGACCGAGCCGAAAATGCGCCAGCTCAAGGGCCGCACCTATCTGGACAATTTCAAAAACTAGGCCGCCGGTTCAGGCGAGGAAATAGTTTACCCCTCTCCCGTTCGCGCGTTGCGCTCACGACCTCTCCCGCAAGGGGAGAGGTATTTCTTTGGCTCCCTCTCCCTTTCAGGGAGAGGGTCGGGGTGAGGGAAACTAGGCGGCGATTTGCTGTGCGTGAATATCCGCAAGGATGACGTTCAGCGCCGTGGCCAGTTTCTCGATGTCCTCGCGCGTATGAAACGGCGAGGGCGTCAGGCGGAAACGCTCGGTGCCGCGCGGCACCGTCGGATAGTTGATCGGCTGGACATAGATGTCCCAGTCCTTCAGCAACAGATCCGTTTTCTTTTTGCACAGGGCGGCGTCGCCGATGATCAGCGGCACGATATGCGTGCCGTGATCAAGGATGTTCAGCCCGGCTGTGGTCAGAATTTTCTTGGTGAGCGCCGCGACGCGCTGGTGTTGTTCGCGCTCGGCGCCGCTCGATTTCAGATAATTGACGCTGGCATTTGCCCCTGCGGCGATGTGCGGCGGCAAAGCGGTGGTGAAGATAAACCCGCTGCCATACGAGCGCACGGCGTCGATGATTTCTGCGTCGCCTGCGATATAGCCTCCGACACAGCCATAGGCTTTGCCCAGCGTGCCGTTGAGAAGATCGATTTGATCGACAAGCCCGCGCATTTCGCTGATGCCGCCGCCGCGCGCGCCGTAAAGTCCGACAGCGTGCACTTCATCAAGATAAGTCAGCGCGCCATATTGCTTGGCGAGTGCGGCGATCTCGGCGATGGGCGAGGTGTCGCCATCCATTGAGTAAAGCGATTCAAACGCGATGATTTTCGGCGTATGAGTCGGTGCAGCGCGTAGCAATTCCTCGAGATGGTTGACATCGTTGTGACGGAAAATACGCTTTTCGCAACGCGCAAGGCGCAGCCCCTGAATCATCGAGGCGTGGTTGTGCGCGTCCGAGAAAACAATTACGCCGGGCAAAAGCTCCGCCAGCGTTGCCAGCGCGGTCTGGTTGGCGACATAGCCGGATGAAAAGACCAGCGCGGCCTCTTTCCTGTGCAAATCGGCGAGGGTCTCCTCCAATTCGACAATATAAGTGGAGGTTCCGGCGATGTTGCGTGTGCCGCCTGCGCCTGCGCCGCATCGGTCGATCGCTTCTTTCATCGCGTCGGTGACGATTTTGTGCCGGCTCATGCCCAGATAATCGTTGCTGCACCAGACGGTGACGTCGCGCTGCGTCACGGCATTATAGGCAAGGGGTGGCGTGCCGGGTTGTCGCCGTATCGGAAGAAAATGGCGATAGCGACCTTCGTCCATCAATTTGCGGATCACGCCGCGGAAGTGTTTTTTATAATCCATATTTGAAGCCTAGCTGAAAATACCGCAAACCCGAAGCAGCGTTAATAATTTACATACCAATTATGCATAATATACAGACACGACAGGGACGGATATGATTCGACGCTTGGCCACCATGATAGTTTTCATCTCGACCGTGCTGCTGGCGGCTTTCGGCCAGCATATTTTCGGCCGGGAGGATATTATCCGCGCGGCCGACCGGATGCGTCAGGACGGCCCGCATTATGTCGAAGTCGCCTGGAACCGGACGGACAAAGCCTTGGCCGCTCTGGTTCCCGAAGCTGGAACGGAAGTTCTGTCCGTATGCAGCTTTTCAAGCCTGGAATGGGCCAATAAGATTGTGAAGTCATAATCTTGTAATTGATACAAGCGTGTGTATTTCATATGGGAATGCAATTATAGATTGCACGTGTATGCCATCCATGTTAAATCATCGGATGTCATTGTATGTCATTTTGATTGTGGGAGAAAATAAATGCCGCAAGACGACAGGCTCTTGAAAGATCAGGACGATAACGGCATGGCTGCGCCCAAACGCCGCCGCGAGCGCACGACGCTGATCAGCCATAACATTATTGTCGAAGGGCGGCGCACTTCCGTCCGTCTGGAAAAGGAAATGTGGCTGGCTATCAAGGAGATTGCCCGCCGCGAGAATTGCACCGTTCATGCGCTCTGCACTGAGGTTTCGCGTCGCAAACGTCCGGACACGTCGCTGACGGCGGCGATCCGCGTCTTTATCATGGCCTATTTTCAGGCGGCGGCCACCGATGACGGCCACCAGCGCGCCGGTCACGGGCGCGGGCCAACCAATGCGGGCGATGCATTGAATCGCCACGCGAATACGCCGTATTACGGCCTGCGCGAATTCAAGTCTTTCTAGCTGGGAATATTTTGCCCAGTTGCAACCGATAAAACTTAATTCGCGTAATACCTTCTTAACGCTTGCGGCGTAGGCTTGAATTGTAAGTCCGATTCAAGGGAGTCATGCGCCGTGGCCGAAGAAGAAACAGCCGCCGAAGAAGAAGTCGCCGAAGATCAAGAAGGCGAACAGCCTGCCGAGGAAGGCGGCTCGGGCGGCAAGCGCCTCAGCCCGAAAAAACTGATTTTGTTTATTGTGCTGCCGATCGTGCTGGTGATCGCCATCGGCGCAGGCCTGTATTTCAGCGGCGTGTTCGATTCCATGACGGGCAAGAAAGACGAGGCAAAACACGGCGAGATGGCCTCGGACGATGCAAAACCCGGATCGGGTCATTATTACGATCTGCCGGATCTGATTGTAAATTTAAGCGATGCAGGCAACAAGCAGCGCTTTCTCAAGCTGAGCATTTCGCTCGAGATCGCCAAAAAAGAGGACGAGGTTCGGTTGCAAACCGTGATGCCGCGCATCACCGACCAGTTTCAAACTTATTTGCGGGAATTGCGCGTGGAGGATCTGCGCGGTTCGGCCGGGATTTACCGCCTGCGCCAGGAGTTGCTGGCGCGCGTGAAGGTCGCCGCCGCGCCGATCAAGGTGAACGATATTCTGTTCCGTGAAATTCTGGTGCAGTAGAGGGAATGAGCCGTGGCTGAAACCGATACCATGACGGAAGACGAAAAACTGGCGGCGGAATGGGCTGCGGCGTCGGAAGCGCCTGCCGCCCAGCCCGATATGGATGCGGCTGTCGACCCGGCGGACGATATGGCGGCCGCGATGGGCATGGGCGACGAGGCGGCGGCCAAAGTCCTGAACCAGAATGAGATCGACAGCCTGTTGGGCTTTGATGACGATACCAAGGATAAACAGCTCAGCGGGATCATGATTCTCGCCAACAATGCGCTGGTCAATTACGAACGCCTGCCGATGCTGGACGTCGTGTTCGACCGCATGGGGCGCCTGCTGTCCACGTCGCTTCGCAACCTGACATCCGACAACGTCGAGGCGAGTATCGACGACATCGCGTCGGTGCGTTTCGGCGACTATCTCAATTCGGTGCCGCTTCCGGCCATGCTGTCGATTATCAAGGCCGAGGAATGGGACAACCAGGGACTCGTGGTATGCGATTCCTCTTTGATTTACTCGATGGTCGACGTTTTGCTCGGCGGCCGAAAAGGTTCCGCTGCGTTGCGCATCGAGGGGCGGCCCTATACGACGATCGAATGTAATCTGATGGAACGTGTGCTGCACGTGGCGCTGAACGATATGTCGGCTGCATTCGACCCGTTGTCGCCGGTGACGTTCCGCTTTGAGCGTCTCGAGACCAATCCGCGCTTTGCCGCCATCACCCAGAGCAACAACGCCGCCGTCTTGATCAAGGTGCGCATCGACATGGAGGGCCGCGGCGGCATGATGGAAATTTTGCTGCCCTATGCGACGCTGGAACCCATTCGCGAACTTTTGCTCCAGATGTTCATGGGGGAGAAATTCGGACGCGACTCGATCTGGGAGGGCCACCTCAGCAAGGAATTGTATCGCACCGAGGTCGAAATCAACGCGATTTTGGGCGAGATGCCCATGTCGCTGCGCGAGGTCATGGAATGGAAAGTCGGTTCCACCCTTGTGCTGGAAACGCGCGCGGATGATATGGTCGAACTTCGTTGTGGCGAAAGACCCATGTTTACGGGTAAGATGGGGCGGCGTGACAAATACATCGCCGTGCGGCTTGAGGAAGAAGTCGTCGCCGATCAGGAAAACCTGTAACGGAGAAGCCAATGCCCCTGATGATGTTTCTCGATATACTGGTGCTGGCCGCCTTGGGCTGGACGATCTACACGATGCGCAATCTGGCCGTGCAGATCAAAGTTATCCGCGAGGGCAAGACCGAGTTGCAGGTGCTGTTGCAGCAATTAAATATGCACATCGCCAGCGCGCAGACCAGCGTCGACAACATGAAGAAACTGGCCGACGACAAGGCCAGAACCCTGCAAAAACAGGTCGACGACGCGCAGGAAGTGGCGCAGGAACTGCAATTCATTCAGAAAGCTGCCGACAATGTGGCCCAGCGCCTTGAAAAATTGACAGGGGCTGCCGCCGCGCCGATCCGCGCCGAGGAGGAAAAAACGCCGCAAGCCGCCGGTCGTCCGGTCAGCAAGGCCGAAAAAGAACTGGCCGACGCTTTGGCGGCGCGTCGCTCGGCCAAGGCGGGGGGAGAGTAAGTCATGCGCATTCGCCTGATCCCTGTCGTCATGACGGTTTTGTTGCTGACTTTTACGGCGCGCTTGGGCGATTTTGCCTTTCAGATCGCGCTGGGCCGTGACGCCACGCTGCAAAAATCGGAAGCCTTCGCGCAGGAGGAAGATGTTCTTCCGAAGCCCGATGAAGAAAAACCCGCCGCTGAAGCCGCGCCAGAAGGCAATGACAAAGTGGCTGAAGCGCCCGCAAAAGAAGAAAAAGACCCGTTCGTGCAGGAATTCAGCGACGAGGAGATCAAAGTTCTGCAATCGTTGTCCAAGCGCCGCGAGCAGCTTGACCAGCGCGAGCGCGATATCGAGCAGCGCGAGAAATTGCTGAAGGCTGCCGAGAAGAAGGTCGACGAAAAAGTGCTGGAGCTGGCAAGTTTACGCACCCAGCTCGAGAAATTGCTCGACAAACAGCAAAAGGAAGAGGCTGAAAGCATCGCGCAGCTCGTCAAGATATACGAGAGCATGAAACCGAAAGATGCCGCCAATATCTTCAACGAGATGGATTTTGACGTGCTGCTCAAGATCGTCGGGCAAATGTCCGAACGCCGCGTGGCACCCATCATCGCTGTCATGAACCCGGGCCGGGCGCGGGAAATCTCGCGTCGTATCGCCGAGGGACAGGCTTTGCCCAAGACGGAACAATAATTCCATAATATAAATTCTTTACCCGCGCTTAAGGCCTTATTGTTAAGGTGAATCAAGCGACCTTGCGTTGCAGCACGTTAAGAATGAGGTGTCCGATGGCCGTTGATAAATCCATGAATGTCCTGATCGTGGACGATTACAAGACGATGCTCCGCATCATCAATAACCTGTTGAAGCAACTGGGCTTCAGCAATGTCGACGAGGCAACCGACGGCACGATGGCGCTCAGTATGCTCCAGAACAAGAAATACGGGCTGATCATTTCCGACTGGAACATGGAGCCGATGACCGGGCTTCAGCTTCTCAAGGAAGTGCGCGCCAATCAGAACACCTCCAGCATCCCCTTCATCATGGTCACGGCCGAAAGCAAGACGGAAAACGTCATCGAGGCGAAAAAGGCCGGGGTCAATAACTATATTGTCAAACCATTCAATGCCGACACGCTCAAGACGAAAATGAGCACCGTTCTGGGCGAGTTCTAGAAGAAATGGGCGAGAAGATGACAGCAAAACCCACCGAGGAGCAACTCGTCAAGGAGTTGAGCGCTCTGGCGCAGTTCATCGACCGCGCCAAGACCGATATCGCCAACATTCGCGCCGACGAGATCAAGTCCAAACACATTCCCTCGGCCACCGACGAGCTGAACGCCATCGTCGATGCGACGGAAGAGGCAACGAATTCCATCATGACCGCCTGTGAGGCGATCCAAGGGCATATTGCGGGCAAAGATGCCGAGCAAGCGGTCAATGACGAGGTGATGAAGATTTTCGAGGCGTGCAGCTTTCAGGATATTACCGGCCAGCGCATTTCCAAAGTGGTCAAGGCGCTGATCTCGATCGATGAAAAAGTCGCGGCCCTGTTGAACACGTTCGGCAAAGGGCTTGTAGCATCTTCAGCATTGCCGTCGGAAGAACCGACGGGCGAAGCGGCGCTGTTGAACGGCCCGCAACTCAAAGGCCAAGGGGTCAGTCAGGATGACGTTGATCGCCTCCTGAAAGGCTAGGCGTCTTATGGCGGGCACCGGAAACCGCGCAACGTCTCAAATGATTACGCTGGGGATTTTCCTCAAGCTGCTCGGCTTTTTCGTCGTGATGTTCACCTATGCCGAGTTCGAACCGATCAAAGTCAAACAGGCCGAATACAGCCTCCAGCAGCGTTTCAACATTGCATTGCCGCTTCCCGATCTGAAATCGGGAGACGATGCCCTCAACCTGTATCCGGTGCAGGCGCTGGGCCGTTCTTTTCACACGCTCGACACCGAACTACAGACCGAGCTGGATTTCCTGTCGTCCAAGCGCAATGCCGAGACGAATGAGCTGGTGCTTGAATTGCGCGCCGACCAGATTCTCGATCTGGGCGGAAAGCCCGCCAAAAGCCAGAATTTTGCCGTCGTCTTGACCCAGGCTCTCAAAGCGAACACGCCGGCGGGCCACGTGTTTCATCTGGATATCGTCACCAAAGGCGGTGCGCCGGACGATATGATGCGCGGCGCCGGGCTTTTTGTGCAAAAAATGATCGTGGCGGGATTTCCTCAGAAAAGCCTGATGATCGGCCATGAAAGCGCCAGCAAGCCGTCGGTTAAACTCGTCGTCCGGGCGGTGCCGCGATGAGCGCACCCCGCATCACCCGTATCGAGCGCATCCGTGAAGTCCGCGACAACGCCGTGCCGTTATGGCTGGTCATCATGACGGATCTGATCAGCCTGATGTTGGCGTTCTTCATTTTGCTTTTTGCGACGACGCAGATTCGTAATGCGACCTGGATCGAGGCGAGCAAATCCATGCGCTCGCGATTCGGCGGCGAGGAAAGCATCACCCTTGCAACCGGAGACCCCGGACACAAAGACGCCGAACTGACATGGGACAGCGTTGAGCGCGACCCCGGACTGGATCTCAAATATCTCTACAGTCTCGTCAAGAAACGTCTGGCCGCCGATCTCGAACTGTCCGGGCTGGCGATCCGGCTCGAGGGCGAATCCGTGCGGATCGAATTGCCGATGGCGACCTCGTTTAAGCCGGGTGTTGCGACTATGACAAGTCAGGGCGAGGAAACGATTCTACGCCTCGCGCCTTTCCTGTCCCAGCTTTCCAATACGGTCGAGCTGGTCGGCCATGCCGACCGCACGCTGGTCAACGAGGAAGGGCGTTTTGGCTCGAATTGGCACTTGTCGCTGGCGCGGGCGTGGGAAACCGCCGAGGCTCTGCGGAAATCCGGCTATACGCGGGATATGGCGGTGCGCGGCCGCGGATCGGCGGATGCCGATTTATTACCGAAAAATTTACCAGCTGCCGTGCGTAATGAGAGGGCAAGACGGGTGGAAATCCGTCTGCACGTCTTGCAGCCGTGAAAGATGAAACATTTAGGTCTGTTTTTGGTGATGATGGCGATCCTGTCCGCGTTTGCGGGCGGGGCGTTTGCAGCGTCCACGATCACGGTGCGCGCGGGGGTGCACGACCGCTATAACCGCCTTGTGTTCGACTGGGCCGAGCCGGTCAAATACACCATGAAGCAAAGCGCCGGGCGCGTGATGATCCAGTTCAACAAGCCGGCGACGGCGGATCTCAAGAACGTCGCCTATATGAACCCA
The DNA here is from genome assembly GCA_965651535.1 of uncultured Alphaproteobacteria bacterium. GTDB lineage: Bacteria > Pseudomonadota > Alphaproteobacteria > Micavibrionales > SZUA-601 > JAQGJA01. Next base: position 16,706 of record CBFGSX010000014.1, read on the forward strand.
CCCTTCATCCGCAACGTCCAGCAGGAAAACCGCCCCGAAGGGCTGTTCGTGTCGTTTGAAATTCCCGATGATTCCCGTGTGCAGGCTTTTTGGTCGGGGCAGAAAGTCGCCTTTGACGTTTTGCGCCTGAGCAAGCAGCCGCCGGAATTCAAGAAAGCCGAAAAAGAGGCGCAGGCCGCCGCCGAACCGGCAAAGATCGTGCAGACGACCGGGCCGCAGACGCCTCGGAAAGAACCCGAGAAAAAGGCCGCCGTCGCCGCGCCGGAGTTGAAAAAGGAAACGCCGCCGCAGCGTCGCGGGCTGCAAACGCTTGCCGATATTCTGACCGGGCGCAAGGAAGAAGCCGTTGCGGTAAAATCGGCGGCGAAACAGGAACCGGAAAAGCCCAAGAGCGAAACCGTGATTACGCTGACGCCCGAAGGCCTGACCCGTCTGGCGCTGTTCGAGCGCGTCGGACGCTTGTGGCTGGTGATCGACCGGCCGGAAAAGGAATTATTGCCCAAGGTCGAGGGCGAACTGGCCGAGCATTTCAAAAAAGTCACGCGCATCAGCCTGACCGAGGCAACGGCGTTTGTCTTTGATGTGCCGATGGATCTTGACGATGTGGCTCTTTCGGTGCGCCGCAGTGGCCCCGAATGGAAAGTGACGGTCAATCCGCAGGACAAGCCGACCCTCCCCGCCGAGATGCCGATCCGCGTGCGCGACGAGGACGGCAATGCGCGCCAGCCCGTCGTGACGCTTTACGCCGGGGAACAACCCGTTGTGCTGAATTTCAAGGACAGCAAAATGGGCGACACGCTGTGGGTCGTGCCGGTGCGCTCGCCCGAGGGCCGCGTGATCGTGCCGCGCCGAACCGCCGGATATTTTATTCTTCCCAGCTATATGGGGGCGGTGATTGCCCCGCGCGACGACAATCTGCGCATCGGCACCAACGACGATCTGGTGGTGCTGTCGCCTGCCTCGGGGCACAGGCTTTTGATCTCGGACATGGACGACCGCAAGAAAGGCGTGATTTTGGGGGCGGCGACCCCGGCTTTTCGTCTTGACGTTGCGGCGCTGAAGGACTTCGCGGAGGAGGGGTTCATCGCCCGCCGCCGCGCGCTGGAAAATATCCTGCTGGATGAAAAGACGCCCGCCGCCAAGGCTGACCGCTATGTCGACATGGCCCGCGTTTATCTGGCGCAGGGTTTTGCCGCCGAAGCGGGCGGGTTGCTGCGTATCGCGCTGCGCTCCAATCCCGCGCTCGAGAAGAAACAGGAATTCCGTGCCTTGCGCGGCATGGCGCACGCGCTGATGGGCGATCTCGAAAGCGCCACGAACGATCTGCGCAGCGACGATTTGCATTCCCAGCCTCTGTCCCAGCTCTGGATGGGCTATGTTTTCATGCAGAACAAACAGCCGGGTCTGGCGCGTGACGCTTTCATCGAAAGCGGCAGCAGCGACGAAAGCCTGCCGCCCGCCTTGCAGCCGCGCGTCCTTTTGGCGCGGGCGGAATCCGCGATGGAAAACGGCGACATGGCTTCGGCCGAGTTCGAGTTGAAAAAAATCCGCGACAAATCCGTCCTGTCGCCCTCGGAAAAAGCCGCCTATGATTATATCCGCGCCACGGTGCTGATGGTTACGGACGACAAGAACGCCGGTCTTGAAATGTATCAGAAGATCGCCAAAGGCTCGGATCAGCTTTATCGTGCCAAGGCCGAATGGCAATATATCGAACAGAAAACCGCCGCCGGGGAATTGCCGCTTGAAAAGGGCATCGAGCGGCTCGAAGGCCTGCGCTTTGCGTGGCGTGGCGACCGCATGGAAACCAACGTCCTGCGCACGCTGGGACGTTTGTATGCGCAAAATGCGGATTACATGAACGCGCTGGCGATTTGGCGTCAGGCTGCCAGCCTGTCGCAGGACGCGGACGACACCGACGCGATCACGCAGGATATGCAACAGACTTTCCGTAAGCTCTATGTCGAAGGCGAGGCGGACAAGATCGAACCCTTGCGCGCGCTGGCGATTTTCGACCGTTTCCGCGAGTTGACCCCGGCAGGCGAAGACGGGCAGGTCGCGCATCGTTATCTGGCCGAGCGTCTGATTGCCGTCGATCTGCTGGAACAGGCCGATGCGCTGCTTGAGAACCAGGTTTTGAAACAGGCGGTCGGTGAAGAGGCGGTGACTTTGGGAACCAAGCTGGCCAATATCCGTCTCCTCAACCGCAACCCGTCCGGCGCAATCAAGGCGCTGCAGGAAAGCGAGCGCGCCGAAGTCGAGAATGAAAAACTGCGCAAGCGCCGGGTTTTGCTTCAGGCGCGCGCTTTGGCCGATCTGGGTCGGATTAATGAAGCATTGGCCTTGCTCGACGACGACCAGTTTCCCGAGGGGCTGAGCCTCAAGGCCGACATCAACTGGCGCGAAGGGCGCTGGCCGCAGGCGGTGGTGACGCTGCAAAAGCTGATTGCGCGCTACCGCAACGAGGGCAAGGGTGCGGTGGACGGCCCGATGCCGCCGCTTATTCTCAAGATGGCGATTGCGCTGGCACTGGACGACAACCGCAAGGGGATCGAGCTTTTGGCGGCGGAATACGGCCCCTTCATGGACAAGACGACACAGGCCGAGGCCTTCCGCCTCATCACCAAGCCGTCGCGCGGCAGCTCGCTGGCGGATTTGCAAACTTTGAAGAACCAGGTCGGCGAAGTCGAATTGTTCGAGCAGTTCCTCAAGGATTTCAATTCCTGATTTCGATTGCCTGCGGCGGAAAAGATATTTATTCTTGCACGTGACGATTTGGCGGGGATGTATGAAGCGTTTTCTTTTTCTGGTTTTGCTGGTGGCGGGCTGCTCGACGGTTCATGCTGGGGGTTTCGAGCAATGGAAAGCCGATTTCCAGCGCCGCGCCGTGCAAGGTGGTGCCAATCCGTCGGCCGTTTACAAGGCCATGGCGTCGGTGCGTGTGAATGAACGCGTCATCGAGCTGGATCGCAAACAACCCGAAGGCACCCAGACCCTCAATCAATATGTCTCCAACACGGTAACGGAAAAGCGCGTGGCGCGCGGTCGTACGCTTTTGGACGAGCATCGCGCGCTGTTGTCGCGCGTCGCGCAGCAAAGCGGAATCAAACAGGAAATCCTGATGGCGTTGTGGGGCAAGGAAACGGATTACGGCGGGTATACCGGCAAGTTCAACACGATTGAATCCCTGGCGACGCTGGCCTATGAGGGCCGCCGCCGCGCCTTCTTTGAAAAGGAATTGCTCGCCGCGATCCATTTGATGGATCGTCTGAAATGGTCGCCGGAGCGGTTGCAAGGCTCGTGGGCCGGGGCGGTCGGACAATGCCAGTTCATGCCCTCCAATTATATACGGTTTGCCGTGGACGGCGACGGCGACGGGCGCGTCGATCTGTGGCACTCGATGCCGGATGTTTTTTTCAGCATGGCCAATCTTTTGACGCATGAGGGTTGGCGCGCGGGCGAAAGCTGGGGACAGATCGTTGCCTTGCCGACGGGTTTTGACAACGATTTGATCGGGCGCGACAAGGCGCCGCGGGATCGCCGTTTCTGGGAACAGCGCGGCGTGCGCTTCACGCGACCTTCCTCGGCAAACGAGGCCCGCGCCGTCCGACTGTATCAGCCGGACGGGCCGGGAACCCCCGCCTATGCGCTTTATCACAATTTCGATGTTCTGATGCGGTGGAACCGCTCGGGTTATTTTGCCACGGCGATCGGCGTTCTGTCCGACCAGCTGGGCGCACGCTAGGAGAAGCATGATGCAAGCACGTTCCCTTTATCTTGTCGCCGCGGCGATGATGTTGTCCGGTTGCATGGAGACCGAGTTGGTCTCGCATTGGTGGAAGAGCTGGGGCGACGACAAGGAAACCAAA
>CBFGSX010000015.1:0-20296 GCA_965651535.1 uncultured Alphaproteobacteria bacterium
AGCTTAGATAGCTGAGCTGGAAGCCCATCTTGCCTGTGTCATAGGCAATCCCGGCCAAAAATCCGCTGGTGGTTTTCAGCATGAGGGCGGGGTTTTCCTCGCCCCAGGTATAGCCGCCGCCGAGCGTAAATTTACCGACCGGCACGGTGATGCCCGCCATCTTGGCGACATCGCCCTGGATGCCGCGATTGATCGGCGCGGAGGCAAAGGAGTCGTCGCCCGTCACAAGGGTAAAGCTTTGGGTGCCGTCCTGGCCCAGATAGTCGCGCTTGAGCGATTTCAAATGCTGGCCGAAGAACGAGCTGAGGGCTTTGCGATCCTTGGGAATGATATCATCGGACGGGCCAGAGGGATCTTTGAACCCGTAAAGCATCAGGTTGATATGCTTGTCTTGCGCGACCTTGCGATAGGAATAGGTTCTGTCGTTCTCGGGCTCGAGCAGGAGCTTCATGGGCGGCAAAAGGCGCGGGTCATCGGCCTTGGCCGGAAACGCGATCAGGGCCAGAGCCAGGGCCAAAACGAGGGGTATTAACGCTTCGACGAGGAAGGTTAAAATCTGGCGGGGGGCTGGGACTCTTTTCGTTAACATCGTGCCTGCTCCTTGAACGGGCAAATTCGCGTTATCATAAGTAAATCCTAGCAGTAGCCCTTTAAGGATAGCTTAAAACTATGGTAAATGCAACCGAATTGGTGCCGCGCAATTATTAACATAACACGTTTTGCTGCGCTGCATGACGGTGTTTTGCCGGGATTTTCCACGCCTCCAAGCGGCCCGTCTGGCGGGCCAAGAGACTCGGATTATTCGATTATTTTGAAAAACGTGCCGCGCGTCAGGCGAAAAGGTCTAAAAGTTCCTTGTCCATGTCGCGCTGGACGGAAACAATTTTCGCACTTGCAATATAGGCGTTTTTGGACTGCAACAGCCCTGTTATTTCGTCTTCGAGACTTATATTCGGGTAGGCGACGAGGCCCTGTTCGTTCGCATCCACCGAGTCGGGGTCGTAGACGGCGAAACTGGCCGGGTCGATATCGACCACATCCGCGATCACGCCACCTTTGTCGGCAGGGGAGAAAACAGGTTTGACGGGTTGATAGGCTGTGCGATCCCCGGCTTCGGGATGGACCTTGCCGCTTGAGTAAAGATTGGCGACGTTGCGCGCATGCGCGCCGATGGCGACGCTTTGCGCGTTCATACCGGAGAGGGCGATGGTGTAAGCACTCATCCGACAATTATGACAGAAAAGATTGAAGAAAGCTTTACGCCGCCGGGGCCGGATCGAGCCGGATTTCCTGTTTGCCGTGTTTCAGAGTCACGCCGTTGGCGGAAATTCCGTCTACCGTGGCTCCATCGGGCAGCGTGTCGCCGATGGTGATGCGATAGCGCGCATTGGCATTCGCCGGTTCAGGCGAGACCACGGCCGAGCATTTCAGGCCCATGCAGGTAATATCCATCCAGTAAAGCGTTTCGCTGGGTTGCATCTCGGCGATATCCAGCGGCAGCGACGCATCGTTGAGCGGAATAGGAGGCACTGCCTTGGCTATGGGATCGATCGGTACCAGCGGCACGATCCGATCGACCGAGTAATTTTCGTAAATCCCGGCATGGGCCTGTGCGCAAACGATGTTCGCCGGGATTTGACGGCATACTGTATAAGAAGGGGCGGGAATGTCCGGATCCGTCACGCCGATGGCCAGCGCCGCCTCGACCATGCGGTTGACGGCGCGCTCGCGCTCGATCATACGCTGGAGCATCTGCATTTGGTATTGCAACTGGATGATGGCTTGCAGATCCGGGTTCGAACCGCCAAAGCGAATGTCATCTTCTGCCACGCCAGAAAAAACCTGCGCGCCTGCCGCGCCGGGTAGCGCCAGCAGCACGGCCAGACACAAGGTAAACGGGCGTAAGAAGCGCATCATAGGGTTACTTTAGGGGCCAAGAGCTTAAATTTCTGTAACTTAGGGACAGTTGCCGTAGTCGTTATAGTTGCCCGGGTTGGACGAGTCGTGAATTTCGACGCAGCGATCCGCCACCAGTCGATCCACGATCACCGTGCCGCTGGTGATGTTGACCGTGCCGTTGATCTCGAGCGTGTTGCGGACATCCATCCGGCCCGTCGTCAGCGTGCCGTTGTTCATGTTGATCTGTCCGGCATTGAGCGTGTTGGTGTAAACCTCGCCGCTCGCCGTCACGTTGCTGTTGACGTTGATGGCGTCGTTGACCACGAGGTTACCGCCGCCGACGCTGCCGACTGTCAGGTTCTGCGCGTCGAATTGATTGGTGCGGAAGGTCGGTGCCTGCACGGTGGTGGCGTTCAGCGCGACGGTGTTGACCGTGCCGCTATTGACCGTCAGATTGCCCGAGAAATTGGAATCGCCTGAAACATCCATGCCGGCATTGACGGTCATGCCGGCATTCGCTGTCGCCGGGCCGTTAAAAGTCGCCGTGCCCGCCACGTTGGTGTCGCCGAGATTGGCGAGCGTGGCCACGTTCAGCTCGCTGGCGGCGATATTGCCCGCGCCGTTGATATTGCGGCCGTTCATCAGAAGATCGGTGAACATGGTGTTCAGATCGGGATTGCCCAGATCTTCGCGGTAGAGATACGGCCCCGTCAGCAAATCCTCGGTATAGCTGATCAACGCGACGAGGCAGCCCGATCGCGGTGTCACCGGACAGTTGAACCCGCCGATATTCGCGATCGGCACGGCCCATTGGCCGAACGCGCCGCGCGCGGTGTTGACATCGCCGACGCTGGTCACCGAGCCGCCGAAATTCCCGGCCTGGCGCGCCGTGCGCAGCACCATGTTGTTGGGGATATTTTGTGTGGCAAAGATCGTTGCGCGGTAAATGCCGCCCGCGTTGTTGTAACTGATGCGTAGCGGCGTGTTCAGCGGGCTGCGTAAAACGCCCGCTGTCAGCAATCCTTCGTCGCGCAGAATGTCACCCAGAGCCGCCCATTCCCCGCCGGCAGTCAGCGCGTCGTTGGTCGGCGGCAAAATAGCCCAGCGCGCCTCGACATAGCGCTGCACCACATGGCTGACGCGGGACAGATGCGTGCCGGCTCCGGTGGCACGCTCGGCGTCGATCCAGGACTGGGTCAGGCGGGTCACGCCCAGCAGTAACAGTGCCGAGATGCCGACGACGAGCATCAGCTCGAGAAGCGTAAAACCGGATTCAGGCGTGGGGCGGCGTGTCATGCAAAATCCTTAAAAGGGCAAGTCATTAGGCGGGTCGGTGATGTGGTCGGGACAAGCAATGCCGATGCAATCCCGGGTGGCGCGCAGATTTTGAACGCGTAGAGCATTGGCGGGCCCTGCGCCGCGCTGATCGATCGAACCGATATCCCAGTCCCCGGTATTATTGATTTGCGCCGTGCCTTCGGTGATGAGCTCTGCCGCAAAAATATCAAGCGGCTGGGCGTTGTCGGGGCGGATCGTGGCGGCGGTCGTGTCGAAATTTCCGGCGACGCTGAAATCGCCGCCTGCGGAGACGTTTCGAATGGTCGAGGCGGGGCTGACATCTTCGACGGCGACGGTCACCGGCGGCCCTGCGGCAATCGGATTGACCGTGACAGCCTGTCCGGTGCCGGGTGCGCCCAGCACGCCGACGCGGTCGACGCGCGTATCGGTGTCGATCGTTACTTCCAGAGGGCCGGTCGTGTGACCAAACGTCTCCGAGACCGACACATCGCCGGTGATGGAAGAGCCACCGGCAACCTCAAGCACGATCGGTGCACCGCCCGTATCGAGGATGGTAAAGTCGCTGTTGGTAATCGCGGGGCCGTTCATGTTGATCGTGTTTCCCTGACGCACCACCATTTCGTTGCGGAAATCGCCGATGGTGGCCATGGCCTGCGCCTGATCGACGAAGTCGGTGTTCAACTCTCCCGCGCCGCTGGCCATGTCGACTGTGTCGGTGCCGCCGTCGTAATCGCCGATGCCGTGGCCGCGCCCCGGCCGTGCCGGATTCGGTGCAAAGGCCAGATCGACGTTCATGGCGTTCATGTCGGGTCGCTCGGGCTGCGGGTAGCGCATGATGACATTTTCACCGACGCGGGCCAGCGCCGCTTCCCAGGCCGGGGCGATCACATCGCCGTTCTGCACGTCGTTGAAACCGATCAACGCGATCTGCGCGTCGTTCAGGCAGGCGGTGCTTTCCGGCCCCCAGCGCACGCGCGCGGGCGCACCCTCGCAAGGCTCGCCGGTATTGATGCCGACAATGCCGAGGCGCCCCATACCGCGACTGGCGGCACCGGCCATAAAGGAGACATTCTCCGTCGGGCGGCGGATCGCCGCGCCTCGCGGCCGGATTTTCAAATGCAGATAGGCGCTGGGGGCGGGAGCCAAACCGTTTAAGGGCGCGACGTCACGGCCGCGGATCGTCAGTTCGAGATCCGCACGTCCGAGCGTATCAAAGGCCAGATTGTCCGGCGGACTCATAAAAGCCGGGGTGTAAAGATTGCCCAGCGCATCGAGGCTGGTGACGGGAGCGGTGCGGTAATGGGTCAGCTGCGCATAGCTGTGCGCCATGACGGCCACTTCGGCGAGACGTTCGCCCGTGGCAAAGTTTATCTTATGGTCGAAATCGCGCGTGAAGACAAAGGCGAAAGACCCCATGATCGAGACGAAAACCAGAATGATCACCGCCGCGCTGGCCATGAGGAATCCGCCTTCGCCCCCCATGCGGGCGGGGGCGCTTGGCAAAATTCCGGGCAGGCACAATGGCGTCATAAAACGACCTCTCATCACACCATAATATCATGGGGTTCATAAACCCTTTATGAAGAATTTGATTAAAATTTTAATGAATTTAGGAATTCATTTCCCAATCAAGCAGTTGGCGCTTGAGGGCCGTCCCATAGCCATACCCGCCCAAAGCGCCATTGGCGGCCAGAACGCGGTGGCATGGCACGACGAAAGGAAGTGGGTTGTGGGCACAGACGGAACCGGCGGCGCGCGACGCGCCCGAAGATTTGGCGGCGGCGGCCAGCCCCGTATAGGTCACGGTCTTGCCGCTGGGGATTTTCAGCATTTTCTGCATCGCCGCCCATTGGAAATCCGTGCCGTAAAATCCGAGAACCAGATCGGGCGGAAACACGCCCGTCCAGCGTCCTTGTTTGTTGAAGAGCTGTACCACCAGTTTTTTGGCGCGCGCGTTGTCCTGTTTCGTTTTAACGCTCCAGCCCCAGCCCTTGAGGAATTTCGCCGCGTCTTTTTCGGTATGCGCGGGCAAAAGATGCAGCCGCACCAGTGCGTCGCCCTGCCAGACAGCAAGAAAGAACCCCAGCGGGGAATCTGCCACGCCAGAGGTGTCGGGAAGAGGAGGCTTGTTCAGGCGGGTCAATTTTGGGAAGGTGTTTTTCATGAAGAACAACATAGCACGCGTTTCGGCCATTTTCGAGCGGTTGAAGAAAAAAGACCCGGCCCCCCGCACCGAGCTGGACTACGTCAATCCCTATACGTTGTTGGTCGCCGTGGCGCTGTCGGCGCAGGCCACCGATATCGGCGTCAACAAGGCGACCAAGGCATTGTTCAAAATCGTCGACACGCCGCAAAAAATGCTGCGCCTGGGCGAAGCAAAGCTCAAGGAACATATCAAGACGATCGGGCTGTTCAACACCAAGGCCGCGAATGTCATGGCGGCGGCAAAAATTTTGGTGGAAAAATTCGACGGCCGCGTTCCTGAAACGCGCGAGGAATTGGTGACGCTGCCCGGCGTAGGCCGTAAAACCGCGAATGTGGTGCTGAACGAAGCCTTTGGCCAGCCGACGATTGCGGTGGATACGCATATTTTGCGCGTCTCGAACCGTCTGGGGCTTTCAAAAGGTAAAACGCCCGATGCGGTCGAAGCCGATCTGGAAAAGATCGTCCCCGCCAAATACAAAAAACACGCGCATATCTGGCTGATTTTGCATGGACGGCATACCTGCAAGGCGCGCAAGCCCGAATGCGGTCATTGCGTGCTGGCGGATTTATGCGCGGCAAAGGAAAAAGTTTCTGAAACGCAGAGCTAGACAGAGAATCCTGCAATAACTTTTCTTTATCGTCATTCCGGCGAAAGCCGGAATCCACATGGTTCCGCGAGATGGATGCCGTCCTTCGACGGCATGACGGTTTGTGCTGATTTCTCCATCTATCCCTGCGTTTCAAAAGAGATCAACCGATTGCGGCCGCCGGGGAATATCTTTCCTCAGGCCGAGGCTTTGAGAAAGCCGGGTTCGCTGGTGAAATCACTAAAGGCGAACGCGCCGCTCGGCTTGTCTTCGATCACTTCGTCTTCGGCTTTTGGCGCGGGCTTGGCTTCGGCCAGCACGCCGATGCGGCCGTTGATCTGCGCGCCGGTGTCGACCTGAAGGCGGCTATATTGAATGACGCCGGTGACGTTTGCCGTCGGGCGGATCGTCAATTTGCCGCGCACGGTCAGCTCGCCGTCGAAATTCCCGGCGATGTCGGCCTGTTCGATGTCGACCGTGCCCGAGAACGTCCCCGTCTCGTTGATCTCCAGCATTTTGCCGCCTTTGATGGTGGCCTTGACATTGCCCTCGACGACCAGATGGTCGCAGGTGGCAATCTCGCCGCTCAAGGAAATATCGCGTCCGACCGTCAGGGTGCGCATCTGGTCGGCGCGGGTGAAATTATTGACGGGGTTTTGTTGCTGGCGCGCGCGGTTTTGTGCGGCGGTCACCGGATTGACCGGCGGTGCAAGATTGGGCGTGGCCGAGGCGGTGCTTTGCGAGGGCAAAGGGCGGCCGACCAGATCGGGGTCGCGGCGCGGCGGATGCGGTCGATTGGCATTGGAGGGTTTTTGCGGCGGTTGTTCCTTGCTGCGGAAAATCATCATAGCCTCCCTGAAAAGATCTGATTGCCAGTCGCCTCTTTGGGGTAACATAATGCCCGTTTCTGCGCAAGCCGTTCCCGTCTTGATTTCCGTCTTTCTTATGGGCAGTCTCGCTGCGATGAAACACCCCGTCCGGGTCCTTCGGGCCCCAGGTGGAGAGATTGGGGGTATTGATGTGCGACATTCTGGCCGATATCGGCGCGACCAATGCGCGCTTCACGGTATTTCGCGGCGGCAAACTCCTGTCCGAAAAGACTCGAATCTTCAAATGTGCGGAATTTCCCGGCTTTGGCGACGCCTATCGCGCCTATCGGCGCGAGATGAATCTGGAGGATGAAAAAATCCTGCGCGCGGCGGTGGCCATTGCCGGGCCGGTGACGGGCGATTGGATCCGCATGACCAACCATCCGTGGATCTTCTCGCGCCAGGCGGTGCAAGACGAGCTGGAACTTGAACGCTTCGCCGTGATCAACGATTTCACCGCTGTGGCCTTGTCCCTGACCGAGCTGGGCCGGGACGATTCTATTGCCATCGGCGACAACAAGCGCGAAGCCGATTTCCATTTTCCTGTCGGCGTGCTCGGGCCGGGGACGGGCTTGGGCGTGTCGGGACTTATTCCCGATGGGCGCGGCGGATTTGTCCCGCTTTCGGGTGAGGGCGGCCATGTCACCCTGTCCCCTTATAATGACCGCGAGGCGGAATTGCTCCATGTGATGCGCGACGGGTTCGGCCATGTCTCGGCCGAGCGCGTTTTGTGCGGATCGGGGCTTGTGAATCTTTACAAGGCCCTCGCGCAGCTCGATCGCCGCGAGGTCGTATACCGAAAACCCGAGGATATTACCCGGGCGGGCCTCGAGGGCGACGATATGTCCGTCGAGGCGTTGGACATATTCTGTGCCATGCTGGGGACGGTGGCAGGCAATCTGGCACTGACTTTGGGTGCACGCGGCGGCATTTTCATCGCGGGCGGCATCGTGCCCAAGATTCTGTCCTTCTTCCGCCGCTCCCCCTTCCGCGACCGCTTTGTCGCCAAGGGGCGGTTCGAGAATTATCTCTCGGCCATCCCCACGCGGGTCATCACGCATGCGTTTCCCGCATTTTTGGGTCTGGAGGCCGGGCTGAAAGATCCGCGATATTAGAATAAATTAATCTTTTCCCCGCTAGGCTGGGAGCCATGAAGATCCTGATCGTCGATCGCGACCGCCTGACGTCGCAGCTCCTGCAAAGCCGTCTGGAATCCGACGGTCATCAGGTGGTGGCTGAACCGGTGCGCAAGGATGCGCTGGACATGGTCGAACGCGAGAATTTCGACGTGGTCATTATCGACCCGGCACCCATGCCTTCGGCGCGACCGATGACGCTGCCGCTGCGCTGGGAGCAGCGGACGGGGTATTTTTATCTCATTCTGATGGGCCACGAGGCCAAGCCCGAAGAGGTCGTGCATTGCGGTCTCAACGACCAGATCCTCAAACCGTTCGATTGGCAGGATGTCGCGGCGAAACTGGCCAATGCCGAGCGACTCAATAATTTTATGCGCCGTCTGTGCGACACGGACGATATCCAGTCCGACACGGCGGTTTTCGGCAAGCGCGCCTTTTACCAGCTGGTGTTGTCGGCGCTGGATCGCTCGTATCGTTACGGCGAGCAGGCCTTTTTGTTGACGATTCGGATTACCAATGCCGAGGCGATTGCGTCCGCCGCCGGGGAAGCCGGGTTGCGCGACACGGTTGCCGCCACGGGCGAATATCTCAGCAAGCTGCACCGACGCAGCGATTTTCTCGGCCATACCGACACGGCCGAATATATTCTTTTGCTTTTGCGTCCGGCCGTTGATACCGAGCCGCAGGATGCCGCCGACCGTTTTGCCATCGCGCTGCGCGATTTTCAGGAGCAGTTCGCTCTCCGCGGACGCCCGGAATTTTCCGTCGCGCTCTGGGCGCTGCCTTCGGGCGCGATTGAGGCCGATATCAGGATTTAAGTCCCGGATTTTGCTTGCTCCTTGACAGGAGTAAAAAAATACGAGACTTTAACTAAAATTTTTGGTAAAATGGATTTACCTGTCAGAGAGTGCGCGCGCCTTTTTATGTTTCGTCCGTTCGTCCGGTCCTGTTGTTTCCTAAGCCTTTTGGGCTTTGTTTTTCTTGCGCTTCCGGTTTCTTATGCCGCGGCCCAGAGCACGGGGGCCGCCTGGACCGTGTCGGGTGGCGGTTCCGTGCTCTATTCTTACCCGGATGGTCAGGTTCCCTGGGATATCGGCAGCGAATGCCCGTTCGAGGGAGCCAATGGGGTAAACCTTTACGAAGACGCTGACAAGGATAACGACGGTTGCCCCTATGCCGTCGGCGCCGTCACAGTGGGATCCGGGACGGCAAGGAAACATCTTGCCGGGTGTGCGAGCTTTTACGAGAGTTTAAATACCAATATGACCGTCGTGCCGGGGACGGCCACGCCACCGCATCCCGGGGCGCTCAAGCGAAATTTTTGTGCCGACGCGGTCGAAACCCGCGCCCGAAAAGCGCGCCAGCTGATGCGAGCCATCGCAAACAAGAGCGAGGCCACACGTTTATCCATGCAATCCAATACGGTGGTGCCGGGAGTTACCAACTCCGAACAAGCCAAAGAAATCACCACCAAGGTCGAGGAGAAGAGAAAGGCTGACCTCCAATGTTTCAATGATTCACTGGAACAAGTTGGGAAGTACTGGGCCAAGCAGCAGCAGGTGGCCTGTGTCAGGAGTATTCGTGCTCAGATCAAGCAAATGAAATTCGAACACGAGCAAGCAATCAAGGCATCAAAGTCTGAGCAAGATGTCACAGGCGGTTCATCGGGTATGAGTATTACTGTTCTGGGGACGGGGGTGGATATTCCCTCTATTTGGGGAGCTTTACAAAGCGCGATCAAGTCTGTGACATTTAATGCCCAGTCGATGTTGCGATTGGCAAACGCCATTGCGGACGTGCTGAATTTCCTGACCGAGGGTTGTGATGACTTAAACGGCAAGCTAAATGATATTATGAGTTTCCGCAATACTCTAGGTAATTTGTGTCAGGCAGCCGAAAATCTGATGATACGTCAATTGACCCAGTGTGTCCGCACCAGCCTGACGATCGATTACACTCTGCCGCGGTTCCAGGTCCTGCTTCAGTGTCCGGTTAATATTAATACCTATCTGCGCGTCCGACCCGGATCGATCCAGAAGGGCTTTACCTGTTTCACCCAAAATCCGCTGACAGGCAGCGGCGCGTCGGCCTTGTCGGGCGATGGCGGCTTGCGCAAGTTGTTTGACGGCTCGTGTTTTGAAAGACCGCCGGCCGGTGGCGGTGCGGGAAGTGCGGACGACCGCGTTCCCGGTTCGGATTGCGGACCGCTTTCGGATGCGGGCATCCGCAAGCAAAAAGTTCAGGGTCAGGAATTCCTGACGGCCGGGCCGGTCGTGGAAAATGGATGGTCCGCAGGCGGTAGCGAAACGGTGGACGTGGGCAGAATCCCGCAAATGTTTACACGTTGCGATTACTATATGAACGGCCGCCGCGTGAAGACAAGTTACGTCTATGGCAGCGGGGCAAGCTGTAATACCGGCAGCAGCGGATTCCTGGATAACGGTTTCGAGACGAATACGGCCTGCTATCCGTCGGGTGGTTATACGCCGATGGATGTACCGAATATTCCGGCAGCCTGTCTGTATCCCTCGGACTGCCTCGATAATCGCGGTAATTTCAGTGAATCCTTGCTCGGCACCGGCAATTGCCCGGCCAATGCGAACCCGGTCTTCAATCCGGAGGCTGAGTATAAAGTCACCTCGGGCGGCGTGGGCGGTTCGACGGAAACGCGTTCCTGTTCGGAGTTTGATCCGGCTGCCGAAGAGGAGATTACCTGTTGCGATCCGCAGATGCAGAATTGCTTGCAGGCTGAAAATATTTGTCAGTGCGATAACGGCGATCCGCTGGATCAGCTTCAGCCAAGAGATCCCAATATCACGAACCCGCCTTATCCTCTGGCGTGCCAGTCCGGTGCCAGTGAGACGTGCTGTTCGCCGCGCCTGCATGCAATCGAGCGCATGGAAAACGGTCGCCCGGTGAAGGATGATGGATGCGACATCGTCATCCCGCGCGCGATCAGCCAGGGCAACGCCTTTACCCTGCGCAAATGCCCCGACGAGATCAGACAATGTCTGTATCCGGGTGAAACGCTTGAATATGATCTGCCGAGCACCACGGGTACACCCGTCAAGGCCCGGGTTGCCGCGCAAAATATTGTCACTTTGGCCAAGCCGTCACCCTATACCTATCTCTTCATCCAGCCGGATATAGAAGTTTCGATCATCGAGGAGGGGCGTGAGCGCTATCAGGGTTGCTGCGTGACGCCGTGGTGCAATGTCTGCCCGCAGCATTACGCCAACGCCTATGCGCTGTCGCTTAACCGCTCGGTGCCGCCGGCCGTGTTGTCGATGGAATCGAACAACAATATTCTGGGAACGGGCTGGCCCTATGATATCCGCGAGGTGGATGACGAGGCCGAGGACGATAGCGGCGATGGGGCGCTGCGTTATCTGATCCCGGTGACGGCGGCCGATCCGATGCGCTTCCGTGTTAGAAAAGGCGTTTGGGTGGATCTTCATGCCGGAAATATTCCGAACCTGCACCTGTCGAACAACATGGAGTATAAATTTACGCCGGAACATTTGGCAGCCTGTAACAATCTGGTCCAGCCGGATGGTCGGGAAGTGCCCAAGGCGGTCTATATCTCCGGCGACCATTTCCAGGATTCGCGCAACGCCAAAAGCTCTGAAATGGGCTTCTACGGCAGTAGCGGCAGTTGGGTATACTCGCCGATTCCGATGATTGGCGAAATGCCGATGGATGTTTTGAATCGGCGCATCATGGCACAAGGTGTGGATGTTGAGGGCTTGCCGCCGCTTGAGATTCGGTTGTGTTCCGAGGTTATCCAGCTCTGCGAGATCGATCCCAGCATGAGCAGCCCGGACGGTCTGGGGGATACGATCTCCGGTGATGCGCTCACCCCGACGGGTGGTGGCGGCGGCGGTTCCGGCGGTGGCGGTTCCGGCGGCGGCGGTTCCGGTGGCGGCGGTTCCGGTGGCGGTGGTTCCGGTGGCGGTGGTTCCGGTGGCGGCCAACCCTCTTGCGTCAACCTGCCTGATGGTTCCGGCTATATCTGCTATGACGCCAACGGTAATGTGATCGGTGGTACCGGTTACGGTAGTGGCACAGGTTCGCCAAGCCCGACGCCGGTACCGACACCGATGCCGTCGGCCCCGCAGCCCCAACAAGCGCCTACCAGTAATGCACCGGCACATTGGCAGAGCTTCTAGCGCTGAGAAACCAATTCTTGAGAGCCCCGCCTTTGTGCGGGGCTTTTTGTTTGAAAAATAGTTCTCCCTGAAAGGGAAGGGGGGATCAGTTAAACACGCGCTCAAGCAGTGAAACGGTAGCGCATTAATTAAATGTGCGGCTGGCCTGAATGACGGCGGGGCCGAGGATGACCACGAACAAGACCGGCAGGAAGAACAGGATCATCGGCACGGTCAGTTTCGGCGGCAGCGCCGCGGCCTTGTTCTCGGCGGCGGCCATGCGCATATCGCGCAACTCCTCGGCGATGACGCGCATGGCCTGAGAGACCGAGCTGCCGTATTGTTCGGCCTGGATCATGGCGTTGACGAAGGTGCGTGCCGCCGCCGATCCGGCGCGTTCGGCAAAGGCGCGATAGGCCGATTTGCGGTCGCCCAGCATGGCCAGCTCGGCGGAAAGAATCCCCAGCTCCTCGGCAAGGATGGGCGAATGCTCGGCCATGCGCTCGGCGATGCGGTTGATCGCGCTTTCGATCCCGATCCCGCCCTGCACGCAGATCAGCATCATGTCGAGCGCGTCGGGGAAAGTGATCTGGATCTCTTCCTGGCGTTTCTGGGCGTTGTTCTTGACCAGAATGGCGGGCAGGAAAAACCCGGCCGCCGCCGCGCCGAACACGATCAGCAATTTCAGCGCGTCCTTGAGCGGTTTTTCGACATTCTGCACAAATAAAAAGGCCAGCAGCAGGAAAAGAATCGGCAGGGCCATCCGTGCGACGAGGTAATACAACAGCGCTTTCGGGTCGCGGTAACCGGCTTGCAGCAGCAAAACGCGCGCCGCGCGCGCCCCGGCGAATTTCTCAAGCTTGAAAAGGGTTGAAAGCGTTTCCTTGGCCGAGACGCTTTCCTCGTCGATTTTTTCATTGTCCTTGCGCCGCGCCTCGGCGAACATCTGGCGGCGCTGTTCGGTGACGATGGATTTATAGCGTTCTTTGGCCTCGATCCGGTTCAAGAGCGGATAGAGCAGGGCGAAGACCGACAAAAAGGTGAACAGCACCCCGAGGAAAACCACGAGAGAGCCGCCGGTCACAAAGGCATGAATCGCGTCCATCATCGCCTATATCCTGAAATGGATCATCTGGCGCATGACCAGCACGCCCAAAGACATCCAGATGCCGCTGCCCCACAGCAATACGTGGCCCGTGCGATCCTCGAACAGCACGTTCATGTATTCCGGGTTCACGATCCGCAGCAGCACGGCAACGATGATCGGCAGCGCGCCGATGATCGCCGCCGAGGTGCGCGCCTCGGAAGACAGCGCCACGACCTTGCGCTTGAGCTTGAAGCGCGCGCGGATCACGCCCGACAAATTGGTCAAGACCTCGGACAGGCTGGCGCCGGTCTCGGACTGGATGGCCACGGCGGTGGCGAACATCTGCATTTCGGTGATCGGCATGCGCAAGGCCGCGTTCTCCGCCGCATCGGCCAGCGAGACGCCGATGCGCTGCTGGTTGTAAATATGATTCATCTCGACGCTGACCGGGCCTTGGAATTCGCGGCCCGCCATGGCGATGGCCTCGGTCACGGGCATTCCCGCCTTGAGCAGCCGAACCATCGCGTCGAGCGCGTCGGCGAATTCCTCGAGAAAGGCTTTTTGGCGGCGGCGCGCCTTGAACCGGAGCCACAGGCGCGGCAGGCCGAGAAATCCCGTGACGGTGAAGAGCAGCGTCGCCAGAATATGCGTCCCCCAGAGCGTGAAAACAAAGAACACCACCAGCGCCGTGACCGCCGAATAAATCCAATAGCGGCGCATCGGCGTTTCGAAACCCGCCTGCCGGATCAAATCGCGCAGGCTGCCTTTTTGGATGCCGTCGGGGCCGACGCCGCCCGTGTCGCGAAGTTTTTTCGAGACGCTGGCTTTTTGCGCGATTTTCTCGACGGGGCTTCTCTCTTCGGCGACGCCGGTGATTTTTTCAAGACGCTTGCGGCGCTGCGCCTTGATCGTCTGGCGCAGGATGAAAAAGACCAGCCCGAGAAAAACCGCGCCAAGCAGGACGAGGCTAATCCACATAGGCCTCACCCATCACCTCGAGCAATTTCTCGCCGAGGCCGAACTGGCGCGCCTTGTCGTGGAATTTGGGGCGCAAGCCGCTGGATTTCTGGGTGCCGACAATGCGACCGTTCTTGTCCTCGCCCTGATAGTCGAAATAGAACAGATCCTGCATGGTGACGACTTCGCCTTCCATGCCGGTGATTTCCGAGATATGCGTGACCTTGCGCGAACCGTCGCGCAGGCGCTGCACCTGCACGATGACGTTGACCGACGAGGCGATCTGTTCGCGCACCGCCTTGGACGGCAGGTTCAACCCGCCCATGGCGATCATGTTTTCCATGCGGCTGAGGGCTTCGCGCGGGTTGTTGGCGTGCACCGTGCCCATCGAGCCGTCATGGCCCGTATTCATGGCCTGAAGCAGGTCAAAGGCTTCGGGGCCGCGCACCTCGCCGACGATGATGCGATCGGGGCGCATACGCAGACAGTTCTTGACGAGGTCGCGCATAGTGACCTCGCCCTGACCCTCGAGATTGGGTGGGCGGGTCTCGAGCCGCACGACGTGCGGCTGTTGCAGTTGCAGCTCGCACGCATCCTCGCAGGTGACGACGCGTTCGCCGTGGGAAATGTAATTGGTCAGACAGTTCAGCATGGTGGTCTTACCGGAACCCGTTCCGCCCGAAACCAGAATGTTCACGCGGCACGCGCCGATGATCTTGAGCAGCTCGGCGCAGGCGGGGGTCATCGACCCGTATTCCATCAGTTTTTGCAGCGTCAGCTTGTCTTTTTTGAATTTCCGGATCGTCATGCACGGCCCGTCCACCGAAAGCGGCGGGATGATGACGTTGACGCGGCTGCCGTCGGGCAGGCGCGCGTCGCAGATGGGGCTGGCTTCGTCGACGCGGCGGCCGATCGTGCCGACGATGCGCTGGCACACGGTCAGCAAATGCTGATCGTCGTTGAACTGGATGGCGGCGCGTTCGATCTTGCCGTTGACCTCGATATAGACGGTCTTGGAGCCGTTGATCATGATGTCGGCGATGTCGTCGCGCGCCAGCAGCGCTTCGAGCGGGCCGTAGCCGAGCATATCGTCGGCGGCTTCCTTGGCGATCTGGTGCACCTCGGCGGCCTTGAGGTTGAGCTGGCGGAAACGGGCGATTTCCTCGACGGCGGTGCTGATCTCGTCGCGCGCGGCCTGCGGGTCCATCTTGGCCAGCGCCTTGAGATCGATGCCGTCGCGCAGATCGTTATAGATACGCTTGCGCGCCTGTTCGAGGCGCGCCTGTTGCAGCGGGTCGACGCGTTTTTCGACGGGCTTGGGAGGTTCCTCCGCGGCCTTGATTTTCTCGGTGACGGCGGCGGCGGTCTCAAGATCCTGGAACTTGGCTTCTTTAGGAATATCCGGCGCTTCGAAGACGGGCGGTTTTGCCTCGGGCGCGGCAGGCTTCGCCGCCGCCGGCTTGGGAGGCGGCGCGGCCGAAGGGGTGCTGCCGTCGCGGCGGCCGAACATGATCTAGCCTTTCTTCCAGAGCTTGCCCAGAATCGAGGAGGCGGTGTCGCCGATATCTTTCGGCGCCGATGTTGCCCCGTGAATCCTTTTTCCGGTCATAGTATAGACCAGAGGTGCTAGAGGAGGCGTTAACGTGTCGAGAATCTTCTGCGCCGGGGCCGGATCGGCGGTGTCCAGACGCGCGAAAACGTCCGGCTCGAAGGGAATCGCGGCCGCCGGGGAAATTCCTAACGCTTCATGAATATCCTTGGGCGACAGCTCTTCTTTCGGCATCAGCCCGGTTTCGTTGACGACAAGGTGCAGCGGGCCTTCGGGGCCGCGCATCTGGTGAATCTCGCGGATCAGGTGGCGCGCATTGCGCAAGGCAATCGGCGTCGCCGTCGTCACCAGCACGATGTCATGCGACTTGGCGAAGGCCATGGCGCGCACGCCCGTCGGCGATTGCGACAGATCGACCAGCACGTGCGGCTGGCGGCGGCAAAGTGTGTCGAGAATGCCCTCGAAACCATCGCTGGTCAGCGTGCTGGCCAACAGCGGATCGCCGCCCGCAGCGACGACGGACAGCATCGGGGAGGTTTTGTGCACAAGATCGTCGAGCGCGTCTTCTTGCGTGCGCACCAGCGTGGCCAGATCGCGCAGCGTGATCATCGGCTCGCGGCCATAGGTCGACGGCAGCAATCCCCACGAGCCGCCGCAATCGAACAGCGTCGTCGTCTCGCCCGCCTGCGCCAGCGCATGGGCCAGAATCTGGGTGACGCGCGACGTGCCGACGCCGCCCTTGGCGCCCATCACCGTGGTGACGCGGCTTTGCGACGCGCCGAGGCGGTCGATCAGCGTTTTGGAAATGACGGCGACGACATCCTCGACCTTGAGCGGATGCACAAGGTAATCGGTCGCGCCCATCTCGAGCAGGCGGCGATAGAGCGTGATGTCGTTTTCCGGGCCGACGAACACGGCGGCGGTATGCGTGGCGCAGACATTCGCCAGCGCCTCGAGCTGTCCGGTAAAGGCGTCGTCGATGCGCGCGGTTTCGATGATCAGCAGATCGGGCGAGCGTTCCTGGGTATAGCGGTTGACGGCGGCACGGATATCGCCTTCGTGAAGCTGGAAGCGGACGCGCGAAAAGCGCCAGTCCTGCGTCAGCTGGCGAACCGTCCCGACTGTCTGGGGGTCTGTAGTGAATACGTCGACGCGCGCTTCGGGAAGAAGGGTGGCATGCAGGGTCATCAGTTCTGGTAGACGGTGCTCGCAGTCAGGCCGTCCGCGCCTTGCGGCGTGGCCGGTTCGCCCGCGCGATAGGTCTCAAGCTGTTTGCCCAGGCGCTGGGATTCCGGCGCCATCGTCGCGTCGTTGCCCAGGAGATCGCCGGGGCGCGCGATCTGCGCGCTGATCATTTCTTTTTGGCGACAGCCGAAACGATACGGCCCGTCCGTGTTGTGCGTGTAGCGGTCGGCATCGGCGGCGGCCATGGGTTGGCAATCCTCGGGGGCGGCGGCCTTGAGCGCTTCATAGGAAATGGTGATGCGGTTGACGGTCTCGGCTTCGGCCGGGCGCGTCTTCACGCTGGTGGCGTGGCGCACGCCCTGCGCGGCCAAAAAGGATTTGACGCGCGACCCTTGGGCTTCGGCGACGCGTTCTGCATTCTTCAAAGGCGCGGTTGCGGCATAGTCCACGGTGATCGCCACGGGGCTTGTGCCGCGGCGGACGATGTCGTCGGCGATCCCGGCCAGTTCCGAGCGGCTGATCTCGGTGGACAGGAAGGTTTTCTCAACATTTTCCTGCGCGACCGAAATGGGCCGATCATGGATGAAGGAATTGTTCTGCATGGCGCATCCGGCCAGAAGAAGCGAAGCGATCACAAGGGAGGCGTGTTTCATGTCCTACTCCAGCCAGTATCCGGAAGATGTGCGGCCCGTCGGCGTGTCCTGTTTGCGGACGACCGGCACGGGCGCGGTGGAAACGTGGGTCGGCGCCGCGATCACCGTCTCGGGCATCGCCGCCGGGGCTTGTGCCAGCGTCGCGGCGGGTTCCTTGACCGGGCGCACCAGATAGGGCGTCACGACGACCAGAAGCTCGGATTCATTGCGCTTGAAGGATTGTGACGAGAACAATCGGCCGATGATCGGAATTTTATTGACGCCGGGCAGGGAGTTCATCGTGTTGACGGAGTCGCTTTGAATTAATCCGGCAATCATCAGGCTGCCGCCCGAAGCCATCTCGACCGTCGTCTTGGCGCGGCGCACCGTCAGCGACGGCACGTTCACGTCGGACAATTCCAGCCGCGCCTCGTTGGACAGCAGCGAAACCTCGGTCTCCAGCTCGAGCTGGATTTTGTCGTTGGACAGCACGACGGGCGTAAAGCCCAGCGCCACGCCGAATTGCTTGAACTCGATCGAGATCTGGTCGTTGCTCTGGCCGACCGGGATCGGGTATTCGCCGCCCGCGAGGAACTCGGCGCGCTGGCCGGAGATGGCCGTTAAATTCGGTTCGGCCAGCGTGTTGAGCAGGCCTTTTTCCTCGAGCGCGCGCATGGTGACGCTGATCGGCCCGCGCGATCCGGTTTCATACACAAGGCTGCCGACCGCAAACTGCGTCGTCTGGGTCAGCTTCGAGGCCGCATCGGTGGCCAGCGAGCTGCCGCTGAAATTCCCAAAGCCCAAATTGGCGGCCTCGGGCTCGATGCCGTATTCCTTGAGCAAATTGCGCTTGGCCTCGACGATCTTGACCTGGAGCATGACCTGTTGTTCGCCCTCGACAGTCATCAGATCGACGATCGAGGCCTCGGCATTGCCGGTGGTCGTGGCGAAACGCTTGGACAGGTCGCGGATCTGCCCGGCCTTGGACGGCGTCGAGACGCGGCCCGTGAGGATGACCTCGCGGTTGATCATGCGCGCGTCGATGTTTTCCTCGGGGAAATATTGCCGCAAGGCGCGTTGCAGCGTGAACTGGTCGTTGCTGACATTGACGTCCATCGAGGCCAGCACCTGTTTGTTGCGGTCGAAGACCAGCACGTTGGTGTCGCCTACGCCGCGCCCGACGACATAGAGACGCTGTTTCGTCAGCACGCCGACATCGACGACGTTCGGGTTGGCAATGAGAATTTCCGAGGCGGGCTGCGTCAACTCGATCGTTTGCGCCTTGCCGGTGGTGAGGGTCAGCGGTTTCTTGACGCCGACCGCGCCGCCAAAGGCGTTTTGCGCATCCGCCGTCGCCAGAGTGAGCGCCAGCGCGGCGAGCATCAGAACGGAAAGAAGAATTTTTCTCATGGATTTTCTCCCGAGGCGCCGCTGCCGGCATTGGGCACGATCTTGATTTCCTGCACTTCCGCGCCGGAATAGACGCGCACGCGGCCCGTGCCGCCACCGCCGCCGGTTTCCTGAATCGAGCGGCGCAGCGATTCCGCCGCGCCCAGATCGGTCGTGCCGACGCTTTGTCCGCGGCGGCTGGAATTATCGCCCAGCTGGCGCAGCGCCAGATGCAGACTGCCCATCTCGGTGGCGACCGCAATTTTCTCGGCGTCTTTGGGCGTCACTTCCAGCGTCACGGTCTTGTTGACCTTGGCCTTGCGCTCGCCGCCCGCGGTGTTGCCCAAGGAATCCTGATCGGTGGCCATGACGCGCACATTCTCGACGATCGTTTCCGAAGCCTTTTCCAGCAAGCCGCTTTCGGTCGCCGCCGCGGCCAGCTGATCGCCGCCGCCCACGCGCGCGCGATAGATCAAAATAACGTCGACGCGGTCGCCCGGCGACAAAAATCCGGCCACGCCCGAAGCGGCCTTCACGTCGATGGCGATGGCGCGCATCCCTTCATCCAGAGAGGCGGCCAAATAGCTGCCCTTGATCTCGCGCACCAGCGCGCCGGATGTCACCGGCTCGCCCGCCGTCAGGCTGCGGCGCAGTTTCTGTTCCTTCCATTCGTCTTCCTTGACCTTGTCGCGCACCAGCGCGCCGGGGATCGTCGCCGCATCCGGCCATTTCTGCCAGCGCACCGCGCTGTCCGTCAGCGGCGCGCCGACGGGCAGATCCTTGGCCGCGACCAGAATCTCGCGGGCCGGGCTTTTTTCCTTGCCGCCGCCCATCGAGGCGCTGATGATGATCGCCATCAACAAGGCGGTGCCGAAAGCGCCGGCGGCAGCAAAAACAAGCGTGCGATTCATATGAAAGACGTCCTGATAAAAACGGATGAACCCAAGCTTTGACTTTGGCGGGTGAATCCTGCCAAACGGTTAATTCAGCCCTGAAAGACCATGCGGAACGCGGGCAGAAGCCATTTGGCCCAGACGGTGACGATCCCCGCCAAGGCGATGGGGAGGGCATAGGGGATTTTGTTTTCCCCGGCGCGCAGTTTCGACAACCAGGAGTTGTTTTCAAGCGCTTTGGGGATGAGTGTATCGGGGTGTTTGCGGGCGAAAAGCGCATACAGGCCCAACACGCCGCCGCTAAAGACCATCACAATCAGGAAAAGGCTGAAATGGCTGGTTCCGGCGAGCAGGGCGGTGGCTCCGGCCAGCTTGGTGTCGCCGCCGCCCATCGCGCCCAGCGCATACAAAAGCATGAGCAGGAAAAACACCACCGCGCCGCCGATCAGGCCGGGGACAAG
>CBFGSX010000016.1:0-20231 GCA_965651535.1 uncultured Alphaproteobacteria bacterium
CTGGCGCATGCGCTTAGCTACGGGTTGATGGCGGTGGACGATCATGTGGATATTCTGGTGGTCGATTCCGTCGCGGAAGATTTTACGTTCTCCCAAGGCGGCGATCCTTTGACAGCTTTGAGGGCGCAGGATGAGGCGGCGATCCTGGGTGCGGCTTTGGGCGCGCGGCTGGCGAAAATCCCGGTGCTGGTTGCGCCCGCTTTGTGTGCACCGTTGCAAAAAGCGGTGGCGGCGCTGGCGCCGGACGGAAAGGCCGATTTCATTATCACGCTGCCCGACGCGCAAACCGCTTCATGGCCGCGCGGCATACAGGCTTTGGCGGCGCTCATGAAACTGAAGACCGCTCTGGCGCTTTTGCCGGAGTCGGGAAAAAATAGCGTGCAAATTTCACAGGCGGCATGACATGAAAAAAATCCCGATTTTAATCTTGATGATGGCTCTGGTTTTTCCGGCATTGGCGCAGGAAAAAGGCAAGGTCAATCCGAACGCCCCCGATCCCGAAAAAATTCCCGTCTTGCAAAAAATAAAGGAGCAGGGCGAAAATCTTGCTTACGATTATCTTGGTCGCCGTTTTGGCACGGATACGTGGCTGATCACCGGGCCGGGCGTGATGCAGGTTATTTACACCGTGCCGAACGGCGTGGCGGCGGTGGTTGGTGGCGTGCTGGTCGGCCCCGACGGTCAGGAAATTTCAACGGCGATGCAGCGCGAATTTACCGAAGCCAATCCCGAGCGCGCACAAAAACTTTTGGAACAGGCGCGCCAATCCGTCGACACCGCATCCGCGGAGACGCCGGGACCGAAGCCGTCACCATCCGAAACAATTTGGACGCAGCTGGCGCAGCTGGGCCTGATCACCTATGCAGCGCGCGATATCGATGCGCCCGTGCCGATCGTTTATGCGGTGCTTGATCCTGATCAGGCAGAATCGGGCGAAACTTTTTTGCGGCTTTTGCCGTTGGCGGAAAGCGGCCGGATCGTTTTGCATGTCGTGCCGCTTTTGACGCGCCGCGCCGACCGTCTGCTGGATATGGCACATATATTGTCCTCGCCGGAGGACGCCCCCGCGCTTTGGCAAAAGGCGGTAGCGCAGGAATCTTTTAACATACCGCAAACCGTCGATCCCAAGGGGGCTGAAGCGCTTAATGCCAATGCGTCTTTTGCTGCGGGGTTGAAGCTTTATACGGTGCCGTTCCTGTTCTATCGCATCCCGGAGGCGGAGGGTTGGAGCCGTGTCCGGGCGGTCAAGGGAATGCCAAAGGATTGGGAAACGCTCTTGAAGGAATGGGAATCGCCGGGTAATTAACGGTTTAGCGAAAAATGGATGGCAGGATTCTCGTATGGCTCTCAACTCGGTGATCGCAACCTGTCTGTTGATGGCGGCGCAAACGTATAATGTGCCGCCCGCCGTCATGCTGGGGATCATGCATGTCGAGGGCGGCCGCCCGGGTCAGGCCGTCGGCCCCAACAGCAACGGCAGCTATGATCTTGGGCCGATGCAGATCAATACGTTGTGGATCCCGCAACTGGCCAAGCATTGGAAGGTTTCGCACAATGTCGCCTATCGCATGGTCAAAGACGACCCGTGCGTCAACGTCAATGTGGCGGCGTGGATCTTGCGCCAGAGGCTCAATGAATCCGGCAATCTGACGCTGGCGATTGCGCATTACCATTCCAAGACACCGCGCTTTGGTTACAGTTATGCGCGCAAGGTCATCGGCGCGATGCGCCGCATGGATTTGATTCAGGATTAGGAATTTCATGGCAAAATTCGACATGATGACGCTTGCCGATGTGCTGAAAGCGGGCCGCACCGATCTTTACGAGCAAACCTATGCCATTAACGACCGCTATTTCACGATCGATACGGCAGACCATGAAACAATCCGCAGCTGGGAGCGGCGCAACCCCTCTATCACGACCTATGCGATCCGCAACGACACGACGCAGGGCTTTTTCAACATCATGCCGGTCACGCGCGAAGCCGCGGCCTTGCTTGAACGGCAAGAGCTCAGGGAAGAGGATATACGCCCCGAGTATGTGCTGCCGCCCGAGCTTTTGTCCCGCGCCGAGACAGCCTATTTCGCTGCCATCGCGATCCGGGATACGCAGAGTTTCACAGGACGCCAATGCGCGGCGGCGCTTTTATCCGTGATCGCCTCGCAGCTCCTGCATGGATACAGGCAAGGCGTGTTGCGGCGGCTTTTCGCCAATCCGACGACCTATGCAGGCAACGCGATGATCCGGCGATTGGGCCTGAAGCCTCTAATTGGACATAAAAAGCCATTAAAAGCCAATGATATCTATGTCGCCGACATGACACCCGAAAGAATTGCGGCTCTTGAAACGCTGGAAGCCCGCTATGCCCGTTTTGTCGGCGACAACCCGTGGGCGCAAAAAGTCTGAAAAGGATCAAGACTTAGGTAAATTTTTAATTTCCAATTCACCTTGGGCGTGATAGTTTATGGGGCACGTTTTCCATTCGAGGTTTTCCGATGAAAAGACTTCCGTTGATTGTCTCCTCTGCCTTGATTCTGGCGGCTTGCGCGATCAATCCGCCCAATCCCCAGCTGGTCGCCGAGCCGGACAATGTGACGCTGCGTCTGGCGCAGGCCGCCGATCGTGCCGCCAACGCGCTGGATCAGCTGGCCGCGATCGAACAGACGCGCACCCCGACCGATTTGCCGCCCTTGGCGGCGTCTGCGCCTCCCGAATTGCGCCGTTCAGTCACGGTCAACTGGATCGGCCCGATCGAGCCTTTGGTGCGGCAACTGGCCGACCGCGCCAGCTATGAGCTGAAGCTCACCGGCAACGCCCCGGAAACGGCCATCATTTCCAGTGTCAATGTCCGAAACGCCCCGGTGATCGAGGTGCTGCGCGATGTCGGGCTTCAGCTGGGGTCGCGCGCCGCGTTGAAGGTCGATGCCAATCTCAAAATCGTCGAATTGAGCTACGCGAATGTCCAGATTACGAGTCCTTAAGCTCACCCTTTGCCTGATGATGGCGGCGGCGCCGGTTTTGGCCGATGCGCCGTTGCACGCGCGTTACAACCCCGACCGCCGCGACGAGCCGCGCAAGCTGGCCCACGACCAGGAAGCGCCGCCCGAGCTGCAATGGTTGCAGAACGTCCGCAAATCCGAACCGGTTGTCGGAAAGCGAACGGACGGCGACGCACTCGACAACGCGGTCGGCGCGGAAAAGGATCTGGCGCTCAAGATCCGGCGCGACGCGATGAAGGAAAGCGCCCTGTCGTTCGGCGCGCGCGGCGGATTGGCTTGGCGCACGAAACAGATCATGGACGATTTGCGGCAAAATGCCCGCGCGATGGACAAGGCATTCGATTTCCGCCAGCTTCTGGTCGCCGCGCCTAGTAATATGTATATCGAGCCGCCGATCGTTTCCGAGGCGATGAATAATTTCCTTGTCACGCCCGATGGCAACGAAGCCGCCGTCGCCGACACAATCTATCAGATCACGCGTCAGGCGCGCATCGTGTCGACCCCGCGTAACTGGCGCCAGTATCTCGAGCGCTCCTGGCCCGAGGTCGCCCCGCCGCCCGATATTCTTATCCCCGAGAACGATGCCGAGCGCGCCGCGTGGAAACGCTGGGTCGAACAAGGCTGGGTCGAGGGCTTTGGTCAGGCCGATGCGATCTTTCAGGCCGATCTGAACCGTCTGGTAGCGGATTTCGAAGGTATGGTGCGTTATCGCCTGCTCTTGGCCCAGAACAAAATCACCGCGCCCTATGCGACGATGGTTGATCGCGGCGTCAGCGGCATTGAGGTCGAGCAGATGATCGGCAACAAGCCGACAAAAATCACCACCGAGATGCGTGTCGGTGACCGCGCCATCCGCATCACCCAGCCGGTGACGCTGCGTGCAGACGATCAGGGACAACAATGGGAGTCGCCCATGCGGGCGACGCCCTAGGATAGGAAAGCGATATGTCAGGAAATCCGGCGCCACCGCCTCCTGAAGAAAAAGAAGGCGCGCTGAAGGATTATTTCAAGCCGACCGAAGGCATGGATCTCGACGAGACCTGGCCCGAAGAGCCGATGCGCTTTACCGAGGCGCATGTCGATCCGATTTTGCTGTGGTGTGTGGCACGCAAAACCTCGGATATCTCGATCCAGACCGACCGCCCCCTTTACAATGATATCGCGGGCGTGCTGCGGCCGGCGACGCGGCGGCCTCTGGACGGTGCCGATCTGTCGGTATTCCTCAGCAAAATTTACGGCCCCGATGCGCTGGCGCGTCTGGCTTCGGGCGTCGATCTCGATTTGTCCTATGAAATTCGCCCCGACCGCAACACGCGCGTGCGTTTCCGTGTCAACATCACGCCGATCCTGTCCAAGGGTCGCGACGCGGCGCAGATTACCATGCGCGTCCTGCCCGACGTGCCGCCGAAGATGGTCGATCTCAAGGTCGATCAGCCGGTTATCGACAACTGGGCGCCGCGCGACGGCATTGTGCTGATTACCGGGCCGACCGGTTCCGGTAAATCGACGCTGCTGGCCGCCGGAATGCGGATGCTGATCGAGCGCGAACAGGGTTGCGGCAAGATGCTGACCTACGAGGCGCCGATTGAATTCGTCTATGATGCGATCATGAGCGACAAATCGCTGGTGTCGCAATCCGAGATCCCGCGCCACCTGAAGAACTTCGAGGCCGGCGTGCGTAACGCGTTGCGCCGCAAGCCGAACATCATTCTGGTCGGTGAGGCGCGCGACCGTGAAACCATCTCGGCCTGCATCGAGGCGGGCCAGACGGGCCATGCCGTCTATTCCACCGCGCACACGATCGGCGTCGCCGCAACGATCCGCCGCATGGTCGCCAGCTTCGAGAGCGGCGAGCGCACCGAGCGCGCCTATGCGCTGATGGAGACGATGCGCATGATCGTCACCCAGATTCTGGTGCCGAAGATCGGTGGCGGGCGGCAGGCCTTGCGCGAATATCTGGTCTTTACCGATGAAATACGCGAAAAATTCCTTGAGATTTCCTTTGAAAATTGGCCGGTCGAGCTGATCAAGACCGTGCGCGAACAGGGTTTTCCGATGGTTAAGTCGGCCAAGGCCGCCTTTGACGAAGGATTAATCGACAAGCATTATTATAACCTTGTCGCCAAAGGCAGCGGCGAGGAGATGGTTCAATAATGTTTAATGCGTATAACCATTGGCGGAATACGGCGCGGCCGGTGCGGTTTTTCAACGTGGATTACCGCGCCGGGATATTTCTGTTTATCTTTCTGATGCATATTCGTCTTTATACCTTTATTATGGTGGTGATGGTTTTTGCGGTGCTGCTGTTTTTGGAGCGCCGCGGTCTAACCCTGCCTTTGGCGATGCGCCGTCTGCGCGTCTGGTTCCTTGGGCCCCGCCGTCCAGCTCTGGCGCGGCTGCACGATCGTCACTTCTGGGATCATGGCGGGATTTAGCCCCTTGCCTTGAACGGGCTTTCCCTTCAAGATAAGGCAGCTTTCCTTTGCCCTTTCCGGGGAATATTGTTCATGCGTTTTCGCCTTTTGCTTTCCGTTTCCGTTTTTGCCCTTTTGACGGCGCCCGCACTGGCCGCCTTCGAATTTGTTGCACCAGCCCCGGTGCCTGCGCCGGTGGTGGAGATGCCGCCCGTCGAAGGTACCGCGCCACAGGCCGTGGTGGTCGATCCGGTTCAAATGGCTCCTCTTGCCGAACCGATGCTCGAACTTGCGCCCGCCGCCGCTCCTGCTGAGCCGATGCCGATCGGGATGAAAGCCATTCCGTTGACGCCTGTGGTGAAGCATTCCGACGCATTGTTGTTGGATGAGGAAATGCCGGCTCCGGCTCCACGGCCTGTGTCGACGTCTGCGCCGGTTGCGTGGGATATGCCCGCCCCTGTTTTGGCCCCAACTCCCGCTCCCGCTTTGCCGAAGATTGCCGCTGCCGAGCTGGCGGATGACGGCGGGATGCCGATCGAGGGCTTCGGCCGCCAGGTGCCGCTGGTGCTGGCGCTGCAGCAGATTGCGCCGCCGGAATACCGCTATTCTTTTGACTACGGTGTGGATGCGGGAATGCGTATCAACTGGACGGGCGGTAAATCATGGAAAGCCGTCATCACCGATATCGCGCGCGACAACAGCCTGAATGTCGACATCGTCAGCAATGTGATTGCCTTCCGCCGCCGCTCGCCGATGGAAATCGTCGAAGCCCAGACGGCGCTCGACAGAACCCCCGACACCGTTCAGGGTATGAAGCTCAAGCCTGTAGCGGGTTTACCGCCTGCACCCGCTTTACCTTCACCGGTCTCGACTCCCGTCGTCGGTGCATCCTCGGAAAGGCCTCTGTCGATCCTGACGCCGCTGGATGCCGCGCCGCAGAATGCGCCTGCGCGCGAAATTCTGGCCGCCGCCAAGGAAGAGGTTGGCGCGCCGAAAAAGCCGGAGATCGTGTTCGATCCTCTGCTCGATACCGACAAGCCTGCGAAAAAACCGGTCAAGGACAAACAGATCCTGACGGCTGATGGCGCGCCTTCAGCCATGACGGCTCTGCCGCCGGTCGTATCACCGTCCGTGGCGGCTCCCGAGATCGTGTTTGACGAGGCACCGGTCTGGGAAAAACCGGTGATGGCAAACATTGCGGCTGATCTCGACACGCCCGCCGAATGGCAGGGGCTGCGCAATGCAACCTTGCGCGACGTGTTGACCGACTGGTCGCAACAGGCGGGCGTCTCGCTGGTCTGGCAATCCGAGTTCGATTATCCGCTGCAAACGGATGTCCGCATCCAGGCGGGTTACGCGGATGCGGTGCGCACGCTGCTGGCCGGTTTCGGCAAGGCAAGTCCGCGTCCCATCGGGCGGTTGTTCAAGAACAAATCCGTCGGCGCCCAACCTGTTCTGGTCGTGGAAACCCAGCATTTGACGCGATAATTCCTGTCGCAAGGCAAAATGCTTACAGCTTGTTAAGCGGTTGAGCCGCAGGATAAAAGAATCCTGGAGATTACCCATTTCGGCAACAACAACCCTTTTGACGATTCTCGGCGGCGTGGCGCTTACGGTTTACGGCGTGCAGCAGGTGCGCGACAACGTCACTCAAGGCATGGGTTCAAGTTTGCGCACGCTGCTTGAAAAATCCACGGGCAATCCCGTGCGCGCCTTTTTCGCCGGCATGGCGGTGACGGGATTGATCCAGAGCGCGACCGCCACCGCCTTGATGGTCATCAGCTTTGCCGCGCGCGGCCTTGTGCCGCTGGGCGCGGCGCTGGCGGTGATGCTGGGCGCGGATGTCGGCACCTCGATCGTCGCGCAGATCTTTTCGCTCAATCTGAACGCTCTCGGCCCGGTTTTCGTTTTCATCGGCATGTTGCTGATGGCGTTGACGCCGCTGGGCCGCGGCAAATATCTGGGCGGCGGGCTTGTCGGCCTCGG
The DNA here is from genome assembly GCA_965651535.1 of uncultured Alphaproteobacteria bacterium. Classification (GTDB taxonomy): domain Bacteria; phylum Pseudomonadota; class Alphaproteobacteria; order Micavibrionales; family SZUA-601; genus JAQGJA01. Next base: position 7,400 of record CBFGSX010000016.1, read on the forward strand.
GCTGATGCTGGTCGGATTGGCGACAATCTCCCACGCGGCCGACCCGATGGAAAAATCCACCCTTGTGAAAGCAATCATGCAATCGCTGTCGGATGATCGCGTGATGACGCTGCTGATCGGCATTCTCATGACGTGGCTGTCGCAATCCTCGCTGGCTTTCGTTTTGTTGGTGATGTCCTTTGCCGCCGCGCGCGTCATGGCGCTCGAGACGGCGTTCATCCTCGTGCTGGGCAGCCATGTCGGCGCCGCCGTGACGCCGCTGGTGGTCAGTTTGAATCAAAAGAGCCAAGCCCGCCTTGTCGGTATCGGCAGCTTTGCGTTGCGTCTGGTTTCCGCCGTGGCGTTTCTGTTGGCGATCGACGTCATCATGGAGCACGCGGCGCGGCTGGGTGAAAATATCGGGCGGCAGGTCGTGAATTTCCACATGGCATCAAGTATGTTGCGCGCATTGGTTTTCTTACCGTTCGTGTCGCCGTTGGCCAAAGTCCTGCGCGCTATCATCCCGATCCGGCGCAATTTGTCCGACCCGTCCGAGGCGCGTTATCTCGATGAGCGCGATCTGGGCACGCCCTCGGTCGCATTGGCCGCCGCCGAGCGCGAGACGTTGCGTCTGGGGGACATGGTGTCGGCCATGCTCGAGGATGTGAAAACGATGTTCGAGCGCAACGACCCCGAGCATCTGCAACGCTTGCTGGACAAGGACAATCAGGTCGACCGTTTGTATGAACAGATCAAATTCTATTTGGCGAAATTGTCGCGCGAGACGATGAACGACAAACAGGCCAAGCGCCATGTCGAGCTGTTGATGTTCGTCACCAGCCTCGAGCATATTGGCGATATCATCGTGCGCAATCTGTGCGAGCTGGCGCAAAAGAAATGGCGCAACAATCTGGCTTTTTCCAAACAGGGCTGGGTCGAGATCGAGAATTATCACGGACAGGTCATGAAGAATTTTGCGCTCGCCATGAACGTCTTCCACTCCGAAGACCCCGTTCTGGCGCGTGAACTGGTGCGCCAGAAAGAGGCGCTGCAAAAAGAGACCGTTTCCGCCTCGTCGAGTCATTTCGACCGCCTGCGCCAGGGGTTGCTCGAGAGTTTGCGCTCGTCGTCGCTGCATCTGGACATCATCCGCGACTTGCGCCGGGTCAATGATTACCTGACCTCGGTCGCTTATGGCATTCTCGACGCGCATGGCGTGCTGCAATCGCGTGTCCGCGAGGATCAATAAAACTCAGAGTCTTTGTCATTCCCGCGAAAGCAGGAATCCAGTAAAGCCTGAAAACTTGTGCCATCGGATCCCCGCCTGCGCGGGGATGACGGCTTTTTGAAAACTAAAAACTCACAACGGCTTGCGCTTTTGCGGCTTCGTTCTAAAATCCTCTCATGATTGAAAAAACGGATGTCATCATCGTCGGGGCGGGGCCGGTCGGCCTGTTCGCCGTGTTCGAGCTGGGGCTGGTCGATCTGAAATGTCATGTGATCGACATTCTCGACAAGCCGGGCGGTCAATGCGCCGAGCTTTATCCCGACAAGCCCATCTATGATATTCCCGCCTACCCGGTGATTTCGGGACAGGAATTGACGGATAAATTGCTGGAACAGATCAAGCCGTTCAAACCCGCTTTCCATCTGGGGCATCTGGTCTCGGCCGTCGAGAAAACCGAAGACGGCTGGCGCGTGATGACGGATCGTGGGCTGGAGCTGGACGCCAAGGTGATCGTCATTGCCGCAGGCGGCGGCAGCTTCACGCCGAAAAAAGCGCCCGTGCCGGGCATCGAAGAATACGAAGGCAAGTCGGTGTTTTACGCCGTGCGCAACCGCGAGAAAATGCGCGGAAAGAATATCGTCATCATGGGCGGCGGCGACAGCGCGCTCGACTGGACGCTGGATCTGTCCGAGATTGCCGCGCGCGTCACGCTGGTGCATCGCCGCGACGATTTCCGCGCCGCGCCGCATTCAGTCAAAAAAATGAAGGAACTGGCCGCCTCGGGCGCGATCGATTTGCGCATCGGTCAGGTCGAGGCGCTGCGCGGCGAAAACGGGCAGCTTTCTTCGGTCGATCTGGTTCTCGAGGGAGGGCGCGCCGAAAAAATCGTCTGCGACACAATGCTGCCGTTTTTCGGATTGACGATGAAATTGGGGCCGGTGGCGGATTTCGGCCTGAATTTGCATGAAAACCGCATTGCCGTGGATACCGAAAAATTCCAGACCTCGACGCCCGGTATTTTTGCCATCGGCGATATCAACTTCTATCCCGGCAAGTTGAAATTGATTCTGTCCGGCTTCCACGAGGCGGCGCTGATGGCGCAGGAAGCCTTCCGCATCGTCTATCCCGATAAAAAACTGCGCTTCGAATACACAACCTCGAGCACCAATATCCACAAGAAACTGGGGGTCAAGGATTAATGCCCGATCTTATCATTCGCCCCGCCGATTCTTCTGACATACCCTTTATTCTCAAGGGGAATGCCGCCGTCGATCAAAAAAGCTACGAGAACGGCATGGCGCCGAATCCGCTTACGGCGGCGCGTATTCAGAAAGAAATTCTGGGAAACAAGCCCAAAGGTTATATCCGGGTTGCCGAACACAAGGGCGAACGGGCAGGCTTCGTAATTTTCTCTTTTTGCTATTTTGCCAGCGAGGGCGAGGGGATATGGGTGACGAATGTCTATGTCGATCCGTTCTGCCGTCGCGGTGGCGTCGCCCGCGCCCTGTATGAAAAAATGAAACAGGAGTTCCCCGAAGTTTCTGGCATTTACGGATCGGTGGCGCGGCGCAATCATCTGGCCGGCAATTTTATGCTGGGCATTGGCGCGAAATGCTATGAGGATTACCCCATCTACGGTTTCGAGAACGACTGGGCATGACCGAAAAACCCCTGACCCTGATCGTTACCGACCGCGACGGGAAAAAACACGCAGTTCCCGCGCTGGCGGGCTGGCGCGTGATGGAGATTATCCGCGACAACGATCTGCCGATCCGCGCGGAATGCGGCGGCGCTTGCGCCTGCGCGACGTGCCATGTCTATGTGCCGGAAAAATGGGCGGCGAAAATCCCGCCCGCCGAAGGAGAGGAGCCATTCATGCTCGATACGGTGGACGGCTTCGACGCGAAACGCTCGCGCCTGAGCTGCCAGATATTGATGCACGACGATCTCGACGGCATGGAAGTGGAATTGGCGCCGGGTTCCGAAGCTTAGTGCGTCGTTTCAATTCCGGGGATCTTGATATCGCCCGGCACGATAATCCCCGCGCGGGTGATGCGCACCGAATGCACCTTGCCGTCGAGATTGAAATTCCAGTAATGGATGAATTTACGCAGATTCGGAAATTCGGGCGCTTCGTCGTAATCTTGCCAGATATATTGCTGGAGCAGGGCGGGGTAGTCGGGGAAATAATATAAAATTTCCGCCGTGGTCAGGATGCGGTCGTGCAATTGCGTCCACAGATTGGCCATTCCTCGATTCTAGGAAAAAGGGGTTAAAACCCTGTTACAACGCCAGTCCGATCAACAGGCCTAAAAGCGCCAGTCCCCAGTTCAACGCCCCGTATTTCAGGCGCAAATCCTTGTTGCGGCGCATTTCCTCGCGCGGCATTCCGCGCAGGAGATAGGCGTTGACGGCCATGCCGCCGAGAAAGCCCAAGACGAATCCGATCAGCCCGTTCATGCCGTCCAGAATAGGCGGGATGGAATCGGCGCGCAATCTGTGCTTAGGTGTGGGCATGAGCTTTTTGCATTTGCTGGTTCTGGGCGTCATCCAGGGTATCACCGAGTTTTTCCCCATCAGCTCGAGCGGGCATTTAATTCTAGTGCCGCATTTCCTGGGTGAAGCGGATCAGGGGTTGTTGATCGATCTGGGCGCGCATCTGGGCACGTTGCTGGCCGTCATTATTCTGTTCCGCCATGACGTGCTGCGCCTGATCCGCGGTGCTTTGGACGCGCTGCGCCTGAGGAAAACGGATAACGCGAAATTGCTGGGGCTGATTTTTCTGGGGACGATCCCCGGCGGCATTTTGGGGCTGGCGATCGAGGATTTTCAACAAACCGTGCTGCGCCATATCGAGGTCATTATTTTCACCAGCATTTTCTGGGGGGGCGCCTTGTGGTGGTTCGACCGTGTCAGCCGCAGCGACAAATCGATCGACCGCGACCTGACATGGAAGGGTGTGTTGCTGATCGGCTGCGCCCAGGCGCTGGCGCTGGTGCCGGGCACCAGCCGCAGCGGCATCACCATGACGGCGGCGCGTTATCTGGGGTTTCCGCGCATCGAAGCGGCGCGGTTCTCGTTTTTGCTGTCGATCCCGATCACGGCGGCGGCTGCGCTTTTGGGGTTTGTCGAGCTGGTGCGCACGCCGGAAAATCATCACAATTTCGACGAGTTCTTCATCGTCGCGGGAATCTCGTTCGTCACGGCGTTGTTCGCCATCGTCGTCTTGCTGAAATGGCTGCGACATTTCGATTTCACGCCGTTCGTGCTGTATCGCTTCGCGCTGGCGGCGGTGCTGTTGATCTGGTTTGTCTGAACCTTCCTTTCCGCCGGAAGACCCTTTTTTATCATTTTCACCATCCCGTAAGAGTTTTCAGGCAGGGTGAAGGGGGATTCCCTTATTTTATGGTATTCAAGTGTCTGAAGAAATTGACAAAATATTTGCGGGGCGGATGCTGCAGGTCGAGCTGGACAAGCTGATCCAGCAGCACGAAAAATTCGTCAACGGCATCAAGGGCGGCAAGCGCCTGATCCTCCAGTTCATGAATCTGTCGGGGCTGGATTTCTCGGGCCATAATCTGACCGATGCCGTATTCACCGGGTCGGCGCTAATCCAGGCCAATTTGACGGGCGCCATTATGGACCGCGCGAATTTATTCGGCTGCGATCTGCGTTACGCCAATCTTGACGGTGTGTCGCTGGTCAAGGCGGATCTGCGCGGCGTGTGCGCGCGCGGCGCACGCCTCAACAATGCCGATATGCTCCAGGCCGATTTGCGCGAGGGACAGTTGCTCAGCGTCGAGCGCTCGGGCGAGCTGAAAAGCCTTTACGTCGATATTCCCGAGCCGGGCACGAACGGCATGACGGATTTCTCGAAAACCAAGATGAAAAAAGTCCGCCTTTCCGAAGCGCAAGCGGGCAAGGCCGATTTCTCCGATGCCGAGATGAACGCCGTCAAGATGCGCAACGCGCATATGCGCAATGCAAACTTTACCGGCGCTAATCTTGAGAACAGCGATTTTTCCGGCGCGGATTTCTCGGGCGCGAATTTGACCGATGCGGTGCTGGTTGGCGTGAACTTGCAGGAAACGCGCATGGACGGTGCGAAGATGGACGGTGCGTTGCGCGGCGATGACCTGAAAACGCTGGACTCTCTGGATGAGTCGCTCGACGATTTGCTGGCGCAGCATCAGGAATGGGTCAAAAGCGCGGGCAAAAAGGGAAAATATCTGGATCTGAGCGGTTACGATCTGCGCAAGGCGCATAACCTTCAGGGCGCGAAGCTGACCGCGATCAAGGCCGAGAACGCCGTGTTCCTTGATATGAATCTGATGGGCATGGAGTTACAGCACAGCTTCCTTGACGGCGCGGATTTCCGCAGCTGTATCCTCGAGCGCGCGGATTTTCGCGGTTCCAGTCTCAAGGGCGCGAAATTCGCCAAGGCCAATCTCCAGAACGCAAACTTTCAGGCATTGATCATGGAAGACGGCCGCACGCGTCCGGTTGATTTATCCGGGGCAAATCTGCGTTATTGCGACCTGATGAATGCGGATTTCAAATATGCCAATCTGCGCGACGCCGATCTGTCGTTTTGCCGCGTGGATGGGGCCGATTTCACCCATGCGGATCTTTCGGGCGCCAATACCGAAAGCACGGATATGAGCCGCGCCAAGCTGAAATAGGACAGGTTTGACATTTTCTTCTGGGTCGCTCGGGCTTGACCCGAGCGTCCATGGGCCCCAGTTTTTCAAAAGTTTTCAAATCGGATTATGAGCTGAAACAGCCTAGGATTGGTTGGGTCGGCGTGGTAAGTTTTGCCATGGCCGTCCGGATTCTCCCCGATACCCTTGTCAACCAGATTGCTGCCGGCGAAGTCGTCGAGCGGCCCGCTTCGGTCGTGCGCGAGCTGGTGGAAAATGCGCTCGATGCGGGCGCGACGCAGATCGACATCGCGGCGGAAGGCGGCGGTCTGGTGCTGATTTCCGTGCGCGACGACGGGAGCGGCATGGGGCCGGATGATTTGGCGATGGCGGTCGAGCGCCACGCCACCTCGAAGCTCAAGGACGATAATCTGTTTGCTATCGAAACGATGGGTTTTCGCGGCGAGGCACTGCCCTCGATTGGATCGGTGTCGCGTTTGACGATTGCCAGCCGCACGGCATCCGAACAAAGCGCGTGGGAGATTTTCGTCGAGGGCGGAAAGAAACACGCGGTAAAGCCCGCGGCTTTGAACAAAGGTACGCTAATTGCCGTGCGCGACCTTTTTTATGCGACTCCGGCGCGGCTGAAATTTATGAAATCGGCCAATGCCGAGCGCGCCGCCATGGTCGATAGCGTCGAAAAATTGGCACTGGCCTATCCGTCGGTCGGGTTCACTTTTGCGCATGACGGGCGCAATGTTTTGAGCTTTCCAAAGGGGCAGGGGTTTATTGCGCGTTGCGCGCAGATTCTCAAAGACGATAAAAACATCACCCCTGTCTCGGATGAAAGCGGCGCGTTTTCGCTCGAGGCGGCTTTGGGCACGCCCGCGCTGACGGCGGCCAATGCGACGGGACAGGTGTTCATCGTCAACCGTCGCCCCGTGCGCGACCGCGCTTTGTCGGCGGTTTTGAAAGCTTCTTATCTTGACGTGCTGCCGCGCGAGCGGTTTCCCGTCGGCGTGTTCCATTTCACCGTGCCGAACGAGATGGTGGATATGAACGTGCATCCGGCCAAGGCCGAAGTGCGTTTTCGTGAATTCGACGCGGTGAAATCCCTTTTGGCACGCGCGGTGCGCCGCGTGCTGGAACAGCCTTTGCAATCAGCGGTGAGTTTGTCGCCGGTTTCAACCGCGCCGCGCGTCGTGCCGTTTTCAAGGCCGTCCGCGATGCCGCTTTCGCGTTCGGCGGGATTTGCCGAAAGCTGGAGTCCTGCGGCGCGTGTCGAAGCGGTCAACCTGACCGCAACTGCGGAAGAAGAGGATCAGGCACAATATTATCCTCTGGGTGCGGCGCGCGCGCAAATTCTCGAGACGTATATCGTCGCGGAAACGCCGGACGGGCTTGTGCTGGTCGATCAGCACGCCGCGCATGAGCGCATTGTGTATGAGCGTATGAAAAACGCGCTGCAAAGCAAATCGGTCGAGCGTCAAGGACTGTTGATCCCCGAGATCGTATCCTTGGGCGCGGCGGATGGTGAGTTGGTTCTGGGGGCGGCCGAGGCCTTGGCGGAATTGGGTCTGGCCGTCGAAAGTTTCGGCATCGGCGATATCGCCGTGCGCGAGATTCCAGCATTACTCGGGGCGAATGCAAACCTCCAGCAATTGCTGCGTGATATCGCTGCGCTGCTGCGCGAGGAACGCGATGCCGCCGCCTTGCTCGAGCGGCGTTTGTTCGATCTCTGCGCGAAATTCGCCTGTTACGGCTCGGTGCGCGCGGGCCGCAGCCTGAATGCCGATGAAATGAACGCGCTGCTGCGCCAGATGGAGGAAACGGAAAAATCGGGGCAATGCAACCATGGCCGCCCAACATTCATTAAACTTTCCCGGGAAGAGCTGGAAAAGCTCTTTGCGCGACGGTGATTTTTGGCTTGACATATAGGGTTGCGCAGGTTACGGTCACCCGAATTTCTTTGATAAAATAAAGGAGTTCGTCGATGCCGCTGGTCAAATTTGATTTTAATGGATTCGGAGAAAAGCCAAATAAGCCGGTATCTTTTATATGCTTTTGCAAGGACTCCGTGAATCTCTTCGATGAAAACTGGCGTCTGATAGGAACCCAACCCAGACGGGATTCCGGCCATTCTTCCGAGTATCCAAAGAAAGCCCTGAAAAAAGAGGATGTACCAAGCCTCTAGGCTTCGACATCCATCGCTTTTTCGTCCGATGCGGCGGCGTTCTTGGCGACCGAGACGCGCGCGGGTCTGAGCAGTCGGTCGTGGATTTTATAACCTTTTTCCAAAACCTGCACGATCGTGCCGCTGGGCTGATCGCCCGGCACTTCAAACATCACTTCGTGTTCATGCGGATTCAAAATCTGGCCTGCCTCTGCGGCAACCGGGGTCACGCCCATGCGTTCGAGCGCGTTTTGCAATTCGCGCTGCGTCGCGCGCACGCCGTCCAGCCATGAAGCGGGAATTTCCGGCGGCGCGGCGTCCAAAGCCCGCGCCAGATTGTCGGCCACGCCCAAAAAAGGCTTCGCCGCCGAAATGACGCCGTATTTGCCCGCATCCTCGATGTCGCGCTGCGCGCGTTTCTGGATGTTCTGCATTTCGGCAACGGCGCGCAGATATTTGTCCTTAAGATCGGCGATCTCGGCTTGCGCCTGTACCAGCGCATCCGTCTCCGGCGCGGCCTCGCTCAGCTCCAGCGTCTCTTCGTTTTCGTTCGTTTGCGGTTCCGTCACTTTTACACTCCACTCAAAATTTTTGCCGTGTAGTCGACCATCGGGATGATGCGTCCGTAATTCAAACGCGTCGGCCCGATGACTCCGATGGCACCGATCACGTTTTGCTGTTTATCTTTATAGGGCGCGATAATCATCGCGCAACCCGAATCGTCGAAAAGCGGGTTCTGCGCCCCGATGAAAATCTGCACACCCGAAGCCGTTGCCGTCCGCTCCACCAGCTTCAGCACGGTTTCGCGCTGTTCCAGCGTATCGAACAGGCGGCGCAGGCGGTCAAGCTCGGCAACCTCGCGCACGTCGGATAAAAGATTGGCCTGGCCGCGCACGATCACCAGCCCGTCATCCCCCGTCGGAAGCGCCAGGCCTTTTTCGACCAGCGCAGCCGTCAGCGCGTCGAGATCGGCGCGGTTTTGCGCAATCTCGTCCGTGATGCGCGTGCGCGCCTCGGCCAGCGTGCGTCCGAACAGATGATGGTTGAGGTAATGGGCGGCGCGCTGCAAATCGCTTTGGGTCAACGCGGGGTCGGCCTCGAGAATGCGGTTCTCGACCGAGCCATCCTCGGCGACCCAGACCGCCAGAACTTTGCCCTGCGCCAGTTGCACGAACTCCATGCGGCGGAAGGGTTTGTCTTTTTTCGGCGCGGCGATCAGCCCCGCGCCTTTTGATAAATTCGACAAGGCGCGGCTGGCACGCTCCATCATGCCGGGAAGATTGCCGGGGTCGATATCGAGCTGTTTTTCGATCTCGGACTGGTGCGCGCGGTCAAGCGGCTGCACCTCGAGCAGATTGTCGACGAACAGGCGCAGCCCCGCCTCGGTCGGCAGGCGCCCCGCGCTGGTATGTGGCGAATACAACAGGCCCGCCTCCTCGAGATCGGCCATGGCCGAGCGCACGGTCGCGGGCGATAATTCCATGCCCAGCAACGCCGCCAGCTCGCGCGACAGGGTCTGTGAGCCGGAAGCCTCTCCCGATCGCAGATAACGGTCGGTCACAAGCCGCAGAATCGCGGATTTTCTTGGTTTAATGTCTTGCAGGGGCATGGGGGTTAATTTAGCATTGGGGTGTCGTTAATTCAATGAATGGAATCATAAAAATGCGCCCTTCCGGCCGAAATCCCGACCAGCTCCGTCCCGTCATTTTGGAAACGGATGTGGCCAAATACGCCGAAGGCTCGTGCCTCATTAAAATGGGCGATACGCATGTGTTCTGCACCGCGTCGCTCGACGACCGCCTGCCGCCCTGGCTCAAGGGCAAGGGGCAGGGCTGGGTGACGGCGGAATACGCCATGCTGCCGCGCGCCACGCAACAGCGCACCGGGCGCGAGGTCAATCGCGGTGCGCCTTCGGGCCGCACGCAGGAAATTCAACGCCTGATCGGGCGCAGCTTGCGCGCCGTCGTCGATCTGAAGCTTTTGGGCGACGTGCAGATCAAGATCGATTGCGACGTGATCCAGGCCGATGGCGGGACGCGCACGGCGGCGATCACCGGCGGCTATGTGGCGATGGCGCAGGCGATCCGGCACGGGCTGAATATCGGCCTGATCAAGCAAAACCCGATCCGCGAGAATATCGCCGCCGTGTCCTGCGGCATTTACAACGGCGCACCGGTTTTGGATCTCGATTACGCCGAGGATTCGACCGCGCAGGCCGATGGGAATTTCGTGATTACCGCCGGCGGCGGTCTGGTTGAGATACAGGCCACCGCTGAACAGGAAGCCTTCAAACCCGAGGAATTCGACGCGCTGATGGCGCTTGCCAAAAAAGGCATCGGCGATCTGGTGAAATTGCAAAACGAGGCTTTGAAAGAATGATCGAGCGCTCGTTCTATTTCCTGCGTCACGGTGAAACGGATTGGAACGTGCAAAAGCGTCTGCAAGGTCACACCGACACACCGCTCAACGAAAACGGACGGGAACAGGCGCGCGCGGCGATTGCGCTGTTGCAAAACCATCCGATCGATCGGATTGTCGCCAGCCCGCTGAGCCGCGCTTTTGAAACTGCCGAGATCGTCAACGCCGCTCTGAAGAAACCCATCGAAACGCACGAAGGCTTGAAAGAGCGCCATTTCGGCCTGTTCGAAGGCAAGACGCACGAAGAGATCGAGATTTTCGCGCAGGAGAATATGCATCTGATCCCGGCGCGGCGAAACCCGTCTGCGCCGCTTGACGCGCCCGGCGCGGAAAATTACGACACGTTTCGTTCTCGCGTGGTAGCCTGCGTCGCGGAGTTATTGACGCGGCATGACGGGCAGAATCTGTTGATCGTCGCGCATGGCGGGGTGTATCGCACGCTGTGCCGCCATTTCTGGGGTGAAACCGATCAGGCTAAAAACGCCTGGCCCTATCATTTTCACAGGGAGAATGATAATCTGTGGGTGTTAAAGGAATTGTCATGAAAATCCTGATTGCCAGCCAGAACGCCCATAAGATCGACGAGATTAAACCCATTCTTGAGCAGGCGGGTTTCGACGTGACGGATGCGCGTTTTCACAAGCTGCCTGAACCGATCGAGGATGGTGGCACGTTTCTGGCCAATGCGCGGATCAAGGCGCGCGCCTGTTGCGAGGCGACGGGTATGGCAGTGCTGGCCGATGATAGCGGCCTGATCGTCGATGCCTTGGGCGATTTTCCGGGGGTGGATTCCGCGCCTTACGCGAAATCTTGCGGCGGCCATGAAGAAGCGACGAAAGATTTGTTCAAACGTCTGGGCGGCAAGCCATCCGATTGTCATTATGTGTCGGTATTGGTCATTCAGTTCCCGGACGGGCGCGAGATTGTCGCCGAGGGCCGCGTGGATGGAAAGCTGATTCAGGAGCGGCGCGGTAACGGTACATTCGGTTTCGATCCGTGGTTTGAAATAAAAGGCTCCGGCAAAACTTTTGCCGAGCTGACGCTTGCGGAAAAAGACAAAATTTCCCATCGCGGGATTGCCTTGAAACACATATTGGAGAAGTTGTCTCAATCAGATGGTCTACGCGCTGTATGTTGACCCGGGCAAGCGTGACGACGGGGTGGGGCTCGACTTCCCGCCCGGCTCTGCCGCGGTCGCCTATTTCCGCCTGATTGATCTCGATAACGCGCAGCTGGCGGCTTTCGATCCGCGGCGTTTTCCCCCCGCCGATTTCACCATCGCCGAGATTCATCCCGCGCAATGGGATTTGCTGCAATTCTATGTCGACCGTCTCAGCATTGTTCTGGATAAAAGCAAATTCGACAACGTGTCGTCGGTCAAGTCGCGCATGGCGGCGACGAATTGCGACATCACTTTTGAGTGGGATCACCGTTTCAGCCTGAACTACTATGCCAAAATGCTGCAATACTGGATTCATTGCGGCGCGCGTCATTTCAGCTTTTACGCGCTGACGAATTTTGAAACGTGGCAACGCCTACGCGATTTTCTGGCGGCATACGGGTATCATTTCTATGATCGCTATCATGCCTGTTTGCCGTCATGGGAAAGCCCGTATCAAAAACATCTGGCAAAATTCCGTGACCTTTACGCGCTGGGCGGGTGGAGCCGCGTCACCGACGCGCAGAACGTCACGCGCACGCGCGGGCCCAATGCGCGCGAATGGACGACCCTTGCTCCCGACGAGCAAACCGCCGAAGGCCTGCTTTTTGCCATGGCGGATATCGACGGATTATCGGTGCGCGCCTTTGCTCCGGCTCTGGTCGAGGCCGCGGAAAAATCGGGGCTGGTGATCGTCCAGGAAGGCCGCGTCATTCCGACCGACAAAGGCATGTGGGACACGGTGGGTCTGGTGTCCATGCTGCATCCGTCCCACGCGGCGGCATGATTTCAACAAACCGTCATTCCCGCGGAAGCGGGAATCCAGTTTGAGTTTTAGATTCTGTGCCGCTGGATTCCCGCCTGCGCGGGGATGACAATGAAGGAGGCGGCCTGCCACCCGAAGCCTTGGCGCAGGGTGGCGGGACCGAGGTGATTCGAACACCCGACCTAGCGTTTAGGAAACGCTTGCTCTATCCGGCTGAGCTACGGCCCCGTCGAAGGGGAATTTAGCCCGTTCTTCGGCCCTGTCCCACAGTATTATATTTGGCATAATGTTTATTGTAACGAGGCGGGGGGTGGCCGGATTGCCGCGTTGCGGCGCGGTATTTGAGGCTTTCTTAACGGCTCGCGCACTATATATGGAGAGAAAAATAATTCGTCGTCCCGGCTCGCATCCGGCATGACGGCCAAAAGAAGGAAAGCCCATGTCCAAAGACATCGTTCTGGTCGGTTTC
>CBFGSX010000017.1:0-19265 GCA_965651535.1 uncultured Alphaproteobacteria bacterium
TCAACTGGGATTACGCTGCCGCGCAATACGCCGCCGCGACGGGCAAAAAAGCGGCAGCGTAGACTAAGAAAGCTCCCTCTCCCTTTGGGAGAGGGTTGGGGTGAGGGTTTTTGATTGATTCTGTGAGGACGTAACCCCTCACCCGCTCGCTGGCGCTCACGACCTCTCCCGCCAGGAGAGGTTATAAAAAAAGATTATTTCACCAACGCCACGGCGACGCGGCGGCCATCGGCCAGCAAGGCATTATAGGCGCGGGCTGCCGCGCCGATCTCCATGATCTCGACGGCGAAACCGTAAAGCTGTTTGACGGCGGCGCGCAATTCCCGATAGGGATGCGCCGGATTTTGCGGCAATCCGACCAGCAACAGTTCGACTTCCAGACCTTTCAGCGCGGAAAAATCTTCGGCGATGATTTCCGCCGCAGGCGACCACGGCAAAACACGGTCATGCAAAACGATGACGGAGGTTTCATATATCTCGTTGCTGATTTTGAACGCGCCGCTTTTATAGGATTGGATGATTTTCGCGTCGCGTCGGATCAGCGGCGTAACATCCATCTCAGGCGGTCTGATCCAGCGCGGTTTGCTTGACGCCCATGTAAAGCAAAAGCGGCGTGGCGATGAATACCGAGGAATACGTCCCGACGACGATGCCCCAGATCAGCGCGACGACGAAGCCCTGAATCACCGGCCCGCCAAGCGCCCACAGCGCCAGCAAAGCCAGGATCGAGGTCATACCCGTCAACACGGTGCGCGACAGCGTGGCGTTGATCGACAGATTGAACAATTCGGGCAGCGGCATCTTGCGGTATTTGCGCATCATCTCGCGCACGCGGTCAAAGACGACGACCGTGTCGTTGATGGAATAACCCGCGATCATCAGCACCGCCGCCAGCATGGTCAGGTCGAACTCGACCCGCGTCAGGCAGAAAAGACCGATGGTCAAAAGCGTGTCATGCAACAATGCAAAAACCGAGGCCAGCGCGAATTGCCATTGGAAACGCACCGCGACATAAAACAGAATTCCGGCCGTTGACAACACCACCGCCAGAATACCCTTGTTGCGCAATTCCTTGCCGACTTGTGGGCCGACGAACTCGACGCGGCGGTAATTTGCGCCCTCGCCCAGCTCTTTCTTCACGGCGTCGATGGCTTTTTGCTGGCCGTCTTCGCCTTTTTGCTGCGGCACGCGGATGAGGATGCGGCCCTTCTCCCCGAATTCCTGGAGACTGACATTCCCCAGCCCCAGCACGTTGAGGTCGCCGCGCAATTTGCCGACATCCTCGGCTTTTGGCGTCTGGACTTCCATCAGGATGCCGCCCGCGAAATCGGTGCCGAAATTCAGGCCCGCCGTCAACAACAGCACGATCGTGCCGATCATCGCCGCCACCGACAGGCCGACGAAAATCCGGTGCGGCTTCATGAAATCGATTTTTGGTGTTTGGGGAATAAGTTTCAGCATGATATCACAAAGGAAGGGTTTTCGGTTTGGCGCGATTGACCCACAGCACGATCAACAGACGCGTCAGGTAAAGACAGGCGAAAAGCGAGCTGAGAATCCCCAGCGCCAGCGTCACGGAAAACCCGCGCACGGGGCCGGTGCCGACGGTATACAGCACCACGGCGGCAATCAGCGTCGTAACGTTGGCGTCGACGATGCTGCTCATGGCTTCCTGAAATCCGTAATCGATGGACGGCATGACCTTGCGGCCGTTGCGGATTTCCTCGCGCACGCGCTCGAAGATCAGCACGTTGGCATCCACCGCCATGCCGATACTCAACACGATGCCGACAATGCCCGGCAAGGTCAGCGTCGCGCCCAGCATGGACAGCATGGCGATCATCAGCGTGATGTTGGCAACCAATGCAAGATTGGCAAACATGCCAAAACGCCAGCCATAGACCAGCACCATGAATCCCATCACCAGAAACGTACCGACGATAGAAGCGATCTTGCCCGATTCCACGCTGTCGGCGCCAAGGCTGGGGCCGACGGTGCGTTCCTCGATAATTTTCAACGGCGCAGGCAACGCCCCCGCGCGCAGCAAAATCGCCAGATCATTGGCCGTCTGTACGGTGAAATTACCGGAAATCTGTCCCGATCCGCCGATGATCGGCTCGTTGATGCGCGGCGCGGTGATGATCTTGTCGTCCAGCACCACGGCGAAAGGCTTGCCGACATTGTCGGTCGTCACCTGCGCGAAAGTGCGCGCGCCCAGCGAGTCAAAACGGAAATTGACGATCGGACGGCTGTTCATGTCATAGCCGGGCTGCGCGTCGATCAGGCGGTCGCCCGTCAACAAGGCGCGGCGCTGGATCGGCATCATATAGCCCGGCTCGTCGGCATCCGGGAGACAGCGCACCGTCAGAGGCGCGGAACCGTCCAGACATTGCGACGGCGCGGTGTCCAGATCGACCATGTGGAAGGTCAGGCGCGCCGTCTTGCCCAGCAATTCCTTGACGCGTTCGGGGTCTTTCATGCCGGGCAACTGCACCAGAATGCGGTCGTCGCCCTGCATCTGGATGATGGGCTCCTTGGTTCCGGTCTCGTCGATACGACGGCGAATGATCTCGATGGATTGCGCCACGGCCTGTTTTTTGAAGGTTGAAATTTCTAAAGCGCTGTAAGAGAGCGTCAATTCGGCCCCGTCACGGTCGATCGACACACCCGCGCCAAAGGATTGGCGCAAGGCGTCTACCGCCTTGCCGGCATCCGCTTCGTCGCGCAACGCGACGATCACCGACGTTCCGGCAATGCGCGAGCGCTGCATGGCGATTTTCTTCTGGCGCAGTTCCTGACGCGCCGCCGTCTGCATGGATTCAATGCGGTCGGCAACCACCGTCGTCATATCGACCTGGAGCTGGAGATGCGAGCCGCCCTGAAGGTCGAGACCCAAAGACATCGCGCGGTGCGGCATCCATGCGGGCAGGTTTTCCGCCATCCATTCGCGCGTCTGCTCGGAAACGAGGTTCGGCAAAGTATACAACGGCCCCAGCAAGGCCACCAAAAGAATGACAACAATCTTCCAGGTTTCGAAGCGGACCATTTTTATTTCTTGTCCTGTTGCAGCGTGACCGCGAATTTCTGCACTTTCACATGGACGCCGGATGCGATCTCAAGCGTCAGATCCGTTTCGCCGACTTTGACGACGGTGCCGAAAATGCCGCCATTGGTGACGACCTTGTCGCCCGCCTTGAGCGCGGCGACTTGTTCGTTATGCTCGCGGATGCGTTTGCTTTGCGGACGAATGATGAGCAGATAAAATAGCGCAAAAATAATGACGAGCGGCAGCAGCGACACCAAAGCGGACGGGCCCTTGGCGGCCTCGTCGGCGGCTTGCGCCCAGGCGGAAGAAATGAACATCGGGAATATCCTTGTCTGTAAAGAGAGTGGGTGCAAAATAGCACCACAATAACCTCAGTTCAAGGCAGGTAAGTGCTTGGATTTACGGCCTGCGTTCCCTTGCGGATCTCGAAATGGAGCTGCGGGCTGGTCACGTTTCCGGTCTTGCCGACCTGCGCGATGGCCTGGCCGCGATCGACGCGCTCGCCGCGCTTGACTGTCGGGTTCTGCACATGGGCATAGGCCGTGGCATAGCCGCCGTCATGGCGCACCAGCACCAGATTGCCAAAGCCCGCCACATTGTCACCGACATAAACGACTTCGCCGGGAGCCGCCGCGCGCACCGGCGTGCCCACAGGCGCGCCGATATTGATACCGTCATTGTGCCGCCCACCCGATTTCGGGCCGTAACCTGACAGGGTCGAGCCGTTCAAGGGCCATGAGAATGTCGGCGCGGCGCCTGTCGGTTTCGGCGGCTCGGGCTTTTGCAATACCAAAGGCTCGGCGGGCGGTGTCAGCATCGCCGTTTCCGTCGGCGGCGCAACGGGTGCAGATGCGGGCGCATCGACGACGGAAGAAGAAGGCGGGGCCAAATCCTGTTCGACGATCGTGCCGCTGGCGCTGGAATGGATTTTCGTGCCTGCGCCCGTATCCGTCGTGGTGATCGGCGCGGCAGCATTGCCCTCTCCCATTGTTACCGGCGCAAGATCGTCCACGGCGAAACGGCTATCATAGGCATCGGCGATCATCGGCGGCGGCGCATCGTCATCCGATCTGCGCGATTGCGGGATTTTCAATTTCTGTCCGCGCCGCAGGATGACGGGTTTCTTCAGATTGTTTTCCGCCATCAACGCGTTGCGGTCGAGTCCGAAGGCGCGGGAAATGCTGTCTACCGTATCGCCCTCAATGACGGTGATCTCGCGCGGCACCGGCACGTTCAAGCGCTGTCCCGGCGCCAGATGCTGTCCCGGCACAAGCCCGTTCATCTCGATCAGCGCGGCAATATCCAGATTGGTTTTTTTCGCCAGTCTTTCCGGCGTGTCTCCGGCGCGCGCCGAAAGCGTCTCCACCGTGCCCGGCCCTTGCGTACCCATGATGGTGACCGGCACGCGCGACGGTTCATGCGACGCGCAGGCGGAGAGAACCAGAACCGTCATTCCCGCGAAAGCGGGAATCCAGCTTATTTTGCGCTGCGCATCATTCATCTGGATCCCCGTTCGGCCTCGCGCGGACGCGCTCGTGGCCGGGGATGACAGAGTCTTTTTATTACGACGCGGCAAAAATATCATGTTCACTTACCAGCGGGACGAAACGCACATCCATGATCGGGGTCTGCGTGATGCCCTCTTCCGTTTTGACGATCTTGACCAGTTGTTCCTTCAACGCATTCAAACGCACCGGCAGGATCATAATCCCCCCGACCGCAAGCTGCTCCAGCAAGGCGGGCGGCGGCTCCTGCGCCGCGGCGGCGGTGACGATGATGCGATCAAAAGGCGCCGCCGACGGCCAACCCTTGTATCCGTCGCCGCATAAAGTCGTGACATTGCGCAATTTCATCGCGTCGAAGCGGCTTTGCGCCAGTTGAAAAAGCGGCTTGAGGCGCTCGATGGTGTACACGCGGCGGCAAAGCTGGGCCAGGATCGCTGTTTGATAGCCGCTGCCCGTGCCGATCTCCAGCACCGTATGGCGGTTAGTCAGCTGCAATTCCTGCGTCATCATAGCGACGACAAGCGGCTGGCTGATGGTCTGGCCGTGACCGATGGGCAGCGCCGTGTCGTCATAGGCCTTGTCGTGGAAACTGTCGGGGACAAAAAATTCGCGCGGCGTGCGCTCGATGGCGCTGAGCACGCTCGTATCCGTCACCCCGTTGCGGCGCAACGTCATGAGCAAACGGATCGAACGGGCGACTTCCATCATCATTTGATTGTCTCAAGGCCTCCCATATACGGCACCAGAACCTCCGGCACTTTGATCGAGCCGTCGGCCTGTTGATAGTTTTCCATCACGGCAACCAAAGCGCGCGGCGTGGCGATGCAGGTCGCGTTCAGCGTGTGGACGAATTCCGTGTTCTTCGAGCCTTCGGGCTTGTAACGCGCTTTCATGCGGCGCGCCTGAAAATCGCCCATATTGGAACAGCTCATCGTCTCGCGATACGTCCCTTGGGTCGGAATCCACGTTTCGATGTCATAGGTTTTCTGCGAACAAAAACCCATATCGCCCGTGCAAAGCACCACCGTGCGGTGCGGCAATTTAAGACGTTTCAGAATTTCCTGTGCCGCCTGCGTCATACGCTCATGCTCGTCATTCGCCTGTTCCGGCGTGCAGATCACGACCTGTTCCGTCTTGGTAAATTGATGCACGCGGATCAGGCCGCGCGTATCCTTGCCCGCCGATCCGGCTTCGGAGCGGAAGCACGGCGAATAGCACGTATAGCGCAGCGGGAACTGCGCGGGGTCGAGGATCTGATCCATCACCAAATTGGTCACCGATACTTCCGAGGTCGAGATCAGCCAATGATCCGTATTTGTCTTAAACATATCGGCGGCAAATTTCGGCAGCATCCCGACGCCGAAAGCCGCCGCATCGTTGACCATGAAGGGCGCGGTAATCTCGGTATAACCGAACTCGTTGACCAGCATATCCAGCGCATATAAATGCATGGCGCGTTCAAGGCGCGACAGCGCGCCCTTGGTCACGAAAAAGCGCGATCCCGACATACGCGCCGCCGCCGGAAAATCCAGCAGCCCCAGCTTCTCGCCCAGCTCGACATGATCCTTGACGGCGTTGAACTGGAATTGGGTCGGCTCCATGAATTTCGAGATTTCCTTGTTGTCGTTCTCGTCCTTGCCGACCGGCACGTCGTCGGCGGGAATGTTCGGATAAGAAATCAGCAGCGTGTTCAGATCGTCCGCGAATTTCAGCTCGATGGCTTCGTCCTGCGCGATCTGTTCCTTGAGCGCGGCCACCTCGGCCATCACCGCGTCGGCGTTGCCGCCGGATTTCTTGATGTCGCCGATCTGTTTCGACAGATCGTTGCGTTTCGATTGCGCCTGTTGAATACGCGTCTGAAGGCTGCGACGTTCGGCATCAAGGCGCAGAATTTCACCCGACAAAGGCGCGATGCCGCGCTTCTTCAAGCCGTTATCCAGCCATTCCGGTTCTTTGCGGATGCGTTCGATGTCAAACATGGGCTTCCTCGATTTTCGCGCGCTGGGTCGCCTTGACCAGCCACAGCGCCATTTCATAGAGACAATATAAAGGAATTGCTAATGCCGTCTGACTGACGATATCGGGCGGGGTCAGCACCGCCGCAACGATGATGATCGTTAGCAGCGCCCATTTGCGCCACGCCGCCAGATTTTCTGCCGTCACGACCCCGAGGCGGCCCAGCACGCCCAAAATCACCGGCAACTGGAACGCCAGACCAAAGGCGATAATCAGCGTCATGCAAAGCGTCAGATATTCCCCCACCCGCGCCTCGAGAATAATCGGCAGGCCGTGGACGGGCTGCGGCGCTTCGAAGCTGAGGAAAAACCGCCACGCCATCGGGATCACGAAAAAATAGGCCAACGCCGCGCCGATGACGAACAAAACGGGCGCCAGAACGAAAAACGGCAGAATGGCGCGGCGCTCGTGGCCGTAAAGGCCGGGCGCGACGAAACGCCAGATCTGCCACAAAATAAACGGCACGGTGGCAAAGAACCCCGCGAACAGCGCCACTTTCAAATATGTGGTGAAAGCCTCGGTCAGGCCGGTATAGATCATGCGGCGCGGCATCAGCGTGTTGACCGCCGCCAGAGGCTCGGTCAAAAAACCGTAAAGCGGCGCGGCAAAAAACCAGCTCGCCGCCGTCGCCGCCGCAAACACGCCAACCGTCCACATCAGGCGGTTGCGCAACTCGATCAGATGCGTCATCAGAGGTTGGGCGTTATCCGTCGTCATGCGGCTTCCTCCCGATCGTCATTCCCGCGAAGGCGGGAATCCAGTATGGAATCTTTCTGGATCCCCGCTTCCGCGGGGATGACAGACTCTTCCAAATCATCTTCATCCTCTTCTACGCCGAATTGCTTGCGGTAATGAGTAATCTCGGCTTCGTGCATCACGTCGGAAAACTGGTCGCGTATGCCGCCCAGTAGGATTTTCGCGCGGCGCACCAGCCGCCCGAAACGAAACAGAATATCCGGCAGGTCTTTCGGCCCGATGGCGAGCAGCGCCACCACGGCGATCAATAGAATTTCACTGAAACCGATATCGAACATTTTCCATCCCCCTGTCATCCTGAGAGCGAAGCCCGAAGGATCTCAGAGGAGGATCGTTCGCGTCATCTGAGATTCCTCGCTACGCTCGGAATGACAAGTTATACCTTACTTCGACTCGTCTTTATCCTCGTCCTTGAGGCCTTTTTTGAAGGCCTTGAGGCCCGTGCCCAGATCGCCCATGACCTTGGGCAGCTTGCCCGCGCCGAACACGATCAGCACGACAACCAAAATCAACGCGATCTCGCCAAATCCAAAACTCATGCCGCTTCTCCCGTTTGGGTTTCGTCATCTTCGGGAAAGTCGAAGTCGGAATCGTCGTTTTCATCCGTTTCGTCTTCCGTTTCCATGTCCTCGGCAGCCAAAGGCAATTCAGCCTGAATATCCTGACCGGCGAATTGCGGCGGCGTCATCGACAACAGTCCCGCCTCTTTCAGCTCTTGCAAATTCGGAAGCTGTTTGAGGTTCTCGAGGCCGAACGCGTCGAGGAAATTCTGCGTCGTCACCCACGTCAGCGGGCGGCCCGGCACGTCGCGGCGCTTGCCCGGCTTGATGAGGTTTTCCGCCACCAGAATTTCAAAGGTCGATTTGCTGATCGACACGCCGCGGATTTGCTCGACTTCGGCGCGCGTCACAGGCTGGTGATAGGCAACAATCGACAGCGTTTCGATGGCGGCGCGCGAGAGCGGGCGCGTCTCGATTTTCTTGATCTCGAGGCGCTCGGCGAGATCGGGCGCGGTGCGAAAGCCCCAGCCTTTGCCGCGCTTGACCAGATTCACGCCGCGGTTTTGATATTGCTGTTGCAGATGCTCGAGCAGCGTGGCGATATCCGTCCCTTCGGGAAAGAACACCGACAGATCCTTTTCGGATTGCATTTCCTGCGAGGTGAACAGCACCGCCTCGAGCGCGCGCAGATGCTGGAAGACTTCCTCCTCCGTCATCGCGATTTTTTCTTCGGTCATCGTTTCTTCCGTCATTTATTGATTTCCTTCCGCCAGGGCGCGCATAAAAAGCGGCCCGAAATTCTTTTCCTGCTTCAAATCGATCTTGCCCTGTTTCGCCAGTTCGAGGAACGCGCCGAACGTGGACGACACCGCCGATTTCTTGACCAGATAGTCGTTCAATTCATCCAGCGGCATAAAGGTCGAAATATCGAGCCATTCCTTGGCCAGACCGATCATCGTCGCCAGACGCTCGAGCGCGTCCTCGATCTTGAACAGCTTGCGCTGTTTCGGCTGGTAGTGCGCAGCATTTTGTTCCGCGACGATCCGGCCATAGGCGTTGATCAGGTCGTGGAATTTCAGATCGAATTGCAACTGTTTTGTAAAAAACGTCTCGCCGCGGTCGGCGGGCTTGAAAAAGTCGCGGCCCAGCATGGGACGCTGCATCAGCGCCGTGCCGCAATTGCGCATCGCCTCGAGACGGCGCAGCTGGAACGCCAGAATATCGGCCATGTCCTGCGGCGTCAGGTCACCTTCCTGCGTCGGCTGGTCGGGGAGCAACAGGCGCGACTTCAAATAAGTCAGCCACGCGGCCATCACCAGATAATCCGCCGCGACCTCGAGTTTCAGGTCTTTGGCGGTTTCGATGTAATGGACGTATTGCTCGGCCAGCTTCAAAACGGAGATTTGCGCCAGATCGACTTTTTGGCGGCGCGCCAGATCGAGCAACAGATCGACCGGCCCGTCAAAACCCTCGAGATCGACGACGAACGGCTCCTGCCCCGCCGCCAGTTGCGGCGCGGCCAGCTCGAATTCTTCGGTGTCAGCCAAACGGGTCATGCGACGCTCAGAGCTTGGTGGTGGGTGTAAACATAGTTTTCGTCATCCGTAATCAGACCGCGCAATTCCTTGTAGGTTTCGCGCCAATCCGTTTTCTGCGCGCCCTGTTTGCGCGCAGCTTCGGTGGCGGCAAAGCGCGCCAGCGCCTTGTCCGACATATCCGGCAACACGGCGGCGATAGCTTTGACATCGTCGAAAACACCCGAGCAATGCATTGTCACGTCGCAGCCCGCCTTGAGCGAGGCCAGCGCGCGCTCGGCCTGCGTGCCGTGCAGCGCTTCCATTTCGATCGCGTCGGGAATGATAAAGCCCGAAATGCCCAGATCGTTGCGCAGCACGCCGACCATGTGTTCGGACAACGAGACCGGGTTTTTGTCGATTTTCGTGAATACGATATGCGCGGTCATCGCCCAGAGTTTTTCCGGCCCGACGGCCGCCACGACATTCTTGAACGTCGCGAAATCCGTCTTGTCGAGAACGGCTTTTTCCGCGTCGACCACGGGCAGCACGTCGTGACTGTCGACGATGGCGCGGCCATGGCCGGGAATATGCTTGAGGATCGGCATGATGCCGCAATCCAGAAATGCCTGCGTCATCACCGTTCCAAGCGCAACCACCGTTTCCACATCCTCGGCAAAGGCGCGTTTGCCGATTACGTCATGCGCGCCAGGAACGGGCACATCCAGCACGGGCGCGCAAACCGTCGTAAACCCGGCTTCGGCGATCATGCCTGCAATGGTCTGTGTCTGGAGTTTCGTCGCCTTGATCCCCGCTTCGCGGTTCTTTTTATACAAATCGCCCAAGGCGCGCGTATGCGGCAAATCGACCCAATGCGGCGGGCGCAGACGCTGGACGCGGCCGCCCTCCTGATCGATCAGGATCGGCGTGTCGGCGCGTCCGGTCAATTCGCGCAAGCTGTCAGTCAGCTTTTTGAGCTGTTCCGGCGTGTCGATATTGCGGCGGAACAAGATAAACCCGAACGGCGCGCGCTCGCGGAACAGGTCACGCTCCGCGTCGGTCAGAGACTGTCCGCTGATGCCGAAGATGGCCGGAAGGATCACCATGGTTACTTCACGACGATGCAGCTGCCCTTTTGGGCGGCGTTGAGGCTGCGGCAGAGTTCATCCGCCGTCGCTTTGGACAGGTTGATGCCCTGCACGCGGTAAAACACGCCCTTGGCGCCCAGATCGGCGCGCGGAAAATCGGGGGTCACGCCCGACAGCTGGCTGCTGAATTGTTTCTGATATTTGCTCCATGCCGATTTCGCGGCGGCCTGATCGCGGAACGCGCCCAGCTGGATGCGGTAATTGCCGCCCTCGATTTTCGTCGTGGCGGGCGCGGCAGCCGGAGCCACCTCGTCCAGTTTCTTGGCAACGTCATCCGTCGTCGTGGCCGCCGTCGCCAGCGTTTCGGCGGGCGGCGCGGCCAGCGTTTCCGTCTGGGCCGTCGTGGTCGTTTGCGTTTGCGCCGGAGCCGTCGCCTTTTCCGCCGTGGTCACAGGCTGTTCGGGCGTCGGCAACAGGGATTCAATGTTGCTGGCGGCCGATTGCGCGCCGGACTGGAACTGGTCAAAGACGATGGCATCCTGGAACGGCACATCCATGCCGCCCGGATTTTCCGGTTTTTCCTTGAAGCTCTCGTTGCTGGCGGTGATCAGCGGCGTGGTCTCGTTGACCGTCGATTGCGAGCCCTCGTTATAGGCATAGGAAATCACCATCGCAAAAGCGAACACGGCCAGCAGCACGCTGCCCAGCGGAAAGAAACGATGCTCGCGGATGGCGGCGAATTTCGAGCGGTAATATTGGGGGGTGCTGATGACGCGGTCGGCCTGCACCGGGCGGCTTGCCGGACGGTAGGGACGGTCTTCGAGAGGGCTGCGCAAATCGCTCATGTTTCGGGTTCCTTCAGGGCTGCAGATGTTAAGGAAATCTGCCTTCTTTTATAGCCCTTTCCTCAGCCGCTCGGCAAGCCCTGAATTGCATAAGAATCAAACAATCTTCCGTGCTCCTGCAACGCGAAACGATCCGTCATTCCAGCGACATAATCCAGCACGATGCGAGCCTTTGCCGTGTCTCCGCCATCCGAGGCTGCCGCCAAAGCCTGCCATTCGGGCGGCATTTTCGCCGGATCGCCAAAAAACGCGCCGAAAAGATCGCGCACCACGGCGGTCATTTTTTCACGGATTTTGTCGATTTTTTCATGGCGATACATATTTGCCATCAAGAATTTCCGCAGCGCCGCAATATCCGGCAGCATTTCGTCGGAAAACGCCGCCATGGCCCGGTCGGCGTTGCGGATGTCGTCGGGGGATTGCGGGTTGAGCGCGTGCAGGCGGCGACTGGTCTCGTCCAGCACGTCGCGCACCATCGTCCCCATCAGGCGGCGGACGATCTCGTTGGCTGCCCGCGTGCGGTCGGCATTCGGATGTTCCGCATGAATCTCGCGCGCCATCTCGCCGACCAGCGACAAATCGAACAGGTCGGTCACGGCAAAAAATCCCGCGCGTAACCCGTCGTCGATATCGTGGTTGTTATAGGCGATATCATCGGCCAGATTGCCGATCTGCGCCTCGAGGCTGGCACATTTGTCCAGTTGCAGATCGAACTTTCCGTCAATTTCCGCAAGGGTGGGGGGCAAGGGCCGCCGGGTGATCGGGCCGTTATGCTTGGCCAAACCTTCAAGCAGCTCCCATGACAGGTTCAATCCGTCAAAACTGACATAGTGTTTTTCGAGATTCGTCACGACGCGCAAAGACTGGTCGTTATGGTCGAACCCGCCGAAATCTTTCAGACACTCGGCCAGCGCGTCCTCGCCAATATGCCCGAAAGGCGGATGACCCAGATCATGCGCCAACGCCACCGTCTCGGCCAGATCCTCCTGCACGCGCAGATTGCGCGCCAGCACCCGCGCGATCTGTGACACTTCGAGCGTATGGCTAAGGCGGGTGCGGTAATGGTCGCCCTCGTAATAGACGAAAACCTGCGTCTTGTATTTCAGACGGCGGAACGCGCTGGAATGGATGATGCGGTCACGGTCACGCTGGAACGCGTTGCGCGTCTCCGATGGCGCCTCGATCAAGAGGCGGCCCTTGCTTTGGCTGGCCCGGCACGCATAGGGCGCCAACAAGGTTTCATAGGGATCAGTCATATCCGAACGGTAGCCGTATTCATCTCTTTGACAAAGGGTATATTACAAATTACCCCCTCTCCCCTTGAGGGAGAGGGATGGGGTGAGGGGTAAAATAAGTATCTACAGAAAAGTGTATAAGCCACGACAAACGGATGCCGGAGAAAATTCTCATCACCCTTGCTTGATAAGATGCCGATTCCCCCTCACCCGGCTGCGCCACCCTCTCCCTCAAGGGGAGAGGGTTGTTGGAGTGCCAAAAGGGCTTATATAAGGGGTTATGCTGGGTTCCATCACCATCACGCCCGAAGCGGCGGCGCAGATCGCTAAAATTGTCGCCCAGAAAGGCGATCCCGACCTGAAATTCCGCATCACGGTCTTGGGCGGCGGCTGCTCGGGATTCAAGTACCAGTTCGAGTTCGACAAAACCCAGAACGACTGGGATCTTGTGTTCACCGAAGGCGATGCGACCGTTCTGGTCGATGATCTGTCGATCCAGTTCATCAAGGACGGCGAGCTGCATTTCGAAAAAGACCTCAGCGGCGCGCGCTTTGTCGTGAACAACCCGAATGCGGATTCGGGCTGCGGCTGCGGCGCCTCCTTTGCCGTCAAATTAGAAGAATAAACCTCTCCCCTTGCGGGAGAGGTTGTTTTCTTTTGGGTTGACCCACGCCTCCACCTTGTTAGGATATTCAAAACAAGGCGGCACCCCAAGATGACGACTCTTGCCATTCTTTTCCTTCTGATCGCGCTGACGCTTTACGGCGTGCAGGAATATTACCAGATCAAGCTGGGCTTCCGTCCGCAGAAATGCCCACCCAACGTCACCGCCGCCATCGGACGAATGCTGGACGAGAACGATCCCGACCGACCGCCGCAGGGCGGCCGGATGCTGCATCTGGGATCAGGCTATGGCGATTTCGTTCTAGGCGCGGCCAACACTCTGCCCCTGTGGCAGGTGGACGGCGTCGAGCAAAACCCGACGCCGTGGCTTTTGTCCAATTTGCGCAGCATCGGCAAGAAGTTTTCAAATTACAGCTTCTTTATCGGCGATATCACGACATGGGCCTTGCGCGATTACGATGTCGTTTTCGTCAATCAGGAAGCCAAGACCCTCCGGCGCTGGGAGGCCGCTCTGGCCCGCCGTCTGCCGACGGGAACGCTGCTGGTGTGCTGCAACGCCCAGCTGCCGCGCATCCGGCCGATGAATACGATCAAAATCGACGCGCAGAATACGCTGTATGTGTATGAAAAACGCGCCCGCGCCGTACCGCCGCCCGAACAGGAATCGACGCGAACAGAAGCCGTCGCGCCTGCACCGGAACAGCCCGCTGCGCCTCCGGCAACCGAACCGCAGCCGCAACAGACGGGCCGCCGCGCCGCTTGATTTCCTTAGAAATATCCCGGAGGCGTTTTGACCGCCACGCCGCGCGCGATCAGCTGTTTTTGCACCCATTCGGGAAAATCGCTGGCCACCGCATAAAGCCGGTTGGTCCATGCCAGTTCCGCTACCGTATCCACCAATAACGTGTTTTCCGTCGGATGCGGTTCGCCCGCCGTCCAGAGAATAATTTTGGCCTTCGGATAATGATGCTCGAGCACGTTCAGTGCGCCGAGCGTGACGCTGCCGCGCTCGAGATTGAAGAAATCCGGTTCGATCTCGCGCACATCCGAGCGCTCGACCACCGACGGATCGAACGGAATGTAATACGCATCCGGCTCGGCATTGGGCCAGTTCGGATACATCTGGGCCATGGGCTGACCAACCAGCGTGAACAGCGCACCGATCTTGAAACGGTGCCCCGTATTGATCCGCAACTGCCGCAACGCCGGCAGGTTGAAGCTGGAAAACACGATCTGTTGCGGCGTGACCAGTTTCTGCTGCACGGCTTTTTCCACCGTGCGGACGGCGACATCGGCCGTATTCGGGCCTTTGAGTTCGAGATTGAGGACGCGGCCCGGGAATTGCGGCATCATGGCAAGCAGATCCCACAGCCTGGGCAAAGGCTGCCCGTCTTTGAGCCGGAAAGCCCCCAACGCCGCATCGTCCGTCTGATAGATCAGCCTGTCCCCCAGCGTCGCGCGGCTGGCGTCGTCCAGATGATGCCCCATTTCATATTTGACGATCCCGTCGAACAAAGTGTCGTGGATCAGATAGGGCGTGCCCTGTTTCGATTGCACCACGTCGCATTCAAGGCCCATCGTCGCACGCAAGGCGAACGCATATGCCGCCACGCTGTTTTCATGCGGCGGGCGCGTATAGCTCGGATGGCGGTGGTGGCGGTGGCCGCGATGGCCCCAGACCATGATAGACATTGGCCAAACCCGTGTGAGCGGTTAGAATGCGGGCATGATAACAATCGCTTCCTGGAACATCAATTCGATAAAGGCCCGGATCGCCCCGGTTTCGGCCTGGCTCGAGACCCACAAGCCCGATTTCCTGCTGATGCAGGAGATAAAATGCGTCTCGGAGGCCTTTCCCGCCGCCGCCTTCGAGGAAATGGGCTATCACGCCACCGTTCACGGGATGCCGACCTATCACGGCGTGGCCACCTTGTCCCGCCATCCGGTCGAGGTCGTTTCCCGCGAGCTGGTGCCCGGCGACCCTCAGGCGCGGTTTCTGGATGTGGCCTTTGGCGACTGGCACGTCATCAATATCTACGCCCCGAACGGCAACCCGATAGGAACGGATAAATTCGAGTATAAATTAAGTTGGTTGAATCATTTATGCGACTATCTTGAGAAACTGCTTTCAGACCGGGTGAAATTCGTCATCGGCGGGGATTTCAACATCATCCCCGAGGATATCGACGCCAAAGACCCCTCGCACTGGCTCGGGGACGCGCTCTTTCAGCCCCAATCGCGTGATATGTGGAAAAGATTGTGTTACATGGGTTTAATAGATGCTTTTCGTGCAAAACATCCGCAAGAAAAAGCCTATACGTTCTGGGATTACCAGCAAGGCGCGTGGAACCGCAATGACGGCATCCGCATCGATCATTTTCTGTTATCGCCTAAAGCCGCCGACCGCCTGCAAAAATGCTGGATCGACCGGGAACCGCGCGGCGGCGAAAAACCCTCGGATCATACACCCGTTCTGGTGACGCTCGCGGACTAGAAAGCCGCCGCCTCGTCCGCCTGTTCATCGGGAGGGGGTTGCGGCGAAGTCGGTGCCTGAGGCGGCATACCGGTCATCGAGCGGGCGCTCTGGATGGCCCGACGAAACCCGATCGGGTCACGCGTGAAACGCGGGAAAAAGATGCTTTCTGCCCCTGTGCCATAAACCTTGACCTGACCGTAATCGAAAATCCGGCCTGCAATCCCCTGATTAAGGTCGGCGCTTTCGACATATTCGACGCGCATCTCTTCGACCCGGCGTGAGATCAGCCCCCGCTTGAGCACCACCCGTCGGTTGGTCACGCCGATCTCCGTGACCTTGCACACCAGAAACGATGCCCCGACCTGAATGACCGCCATCAGGATAAAGATAAAGGCCGTGACCCGGACGACAACGTTGATGTGACGGAAGGCGCGCATATAATCGCCCACGGCCAGCTCCGCCGCCGCCAGATGAATCTGCCATGGCGGCAGTTTGACCATGTCGTAATAGTGATAAATGATGCCCAGAAAAATAATCCCGATGGCGAATGCCACGAAAACAAAAGCCCAAAAACAGGCTACCACCATATACATCCAGTGATATTCGCTGAGTTTGATGATCTTTTCGCCCGGAGACAGGGATTCTTGTAAATACATAAGGCTACTCGCTTGCAGAAATGGCAAACCGACCATAACATTGTCCCCCTAGTTCCCGCAAGAAACAAGACGATTCGAAAATGACCGACGCGCCCAAAAAGACCCTTGATTTTAACGAAATCGAACAGCGCTGGCCCGCCCATTGGGAGCAATCCGGCGTGTATCGCTGGGACGCCTCCGCGCCGCGCGAGGAAACCTATGTCATCGATACGCCTCCCCCGACCGTGTCGGGCTATCTGCATATCGGCCACGCCTATAGCTTTACCCAGACGGATTTCATCGCCCGCTTCCAGCGCATGAGCGGCAAGAATGTATTTTATCCTATGGGCTTCGACGATAACGGCCTGCCGACCGAGCGCCTGGTCGAGAAAAACCGCGAGATCAAGGCCGCGCAAACGTCGCGCGAGGAATTCACGAAAATCTGCTACGAGGAAATCGAAAGCGCCGAGGAAGTCTTCCACAATTTATTCACCAGGCTGGCGCTTAGCGTCGACTGGTCGACCAAATACCAAACCATCAGCGACCATTCGATCAAGACCTCGCAGATGTCGTTCCTCGACCTTTACAACAAAGGCCATCTCGAACGCGTCAAACAGCCCTCTTTGTGGGATCCCGTCGACCGCACCGCGCTCGCGCAATCCGAGATCGACGAAAAGGAACAACAGGGGGTGATGTATCATATCCCCTTCACCGCCGAAACCGGCGAGAAGCTGACCATCGCCACGACGCGCCCCGAATTGCTGGCCGCCTGCGTCGCGCTGATGTGCCATCCCGATGACGAACGGATGAAGCCCCTGCTCGGCAAAAAAATCTACACCGCGCTGTTTGAAGTCGAAGTTCCGCTGATCGCCGACGAGCGCGTCGACATGGAAAAAGGCTCGGGCCTTGTCATGTGCTGCACTTTCGGCGACCTCACCGACGTGGATTGGTGGAAGGAATATAAGCTGCCGCTGCGCGATATCGTCGGACAGGACGGGTTGCTGCACAATCTGGACGGCATCGGGGCGGGGGAATGGAAATCGAAAAACCCCGCGCGGGCGCAAGAAATCGCCGCCGGATTGAAAGGCCAGCACGTGCGCAAGGCGCGCAAATTCATGGTCGAGATACTCAAAGAAGCCGGCCTGCTGCTCAAGGAAGAAAATATCGTCCAGAACATCCCCTGCGCCGAGCGTTCCGGCTCGCCGCTCGAGATCATCGTCACCTATCAATGGAACGTGAAGCTGCTGGACAAAAAAGAGTTGCTTTTGAAAAAGGCTGCCGAAGTGACATGGCATCCCGAATATATGCAGCAACGCCTTGTCGACTGGATCACCAATTTGAAATGGGACTGGACGATCTCGCGCCAGCGTTATTTCGGCGTTCCCCTGCCCGTCTGGTATTCCAAGCGTCCGGGCGAAGAAGGCAAGATCATCATGGCCAGTCCAGACGAGCTGCCGGTCAATCCTCTGGTGACGCCGCCGCGCGGCTACACCATGGACGAGGTAACACCCGAAAAAGACGTCATGGATACGTGGGCAACCTCGTCGGTCACGCCGCAACTGAACAGCCACGGTATCAGCAAAGAACTGGCCATTGATGCGGCGCGCCACGCGAAACTTTTCCCCGCCGATCTGCGTCCGCAGGGCCATGATATTTTGCGCACATGGGCGTTTTACACCATCGCCAAGGCGGCCATGCACGAAAACTCCATCCCGTGGAAAAATATCGCGGTCAGCGGATGGTGCCTCGCCACGGATGGCAGCAAAATGTCGAAATCCAAGGGTAATACGATCCGCCCCGAAGATTTGCTTGCCAAATACAGCGCCGACACGATCCGTTACTGGTCGGCGAATTTCCGTCTGGGCCGCGACACCGCCTATTCCGAGGACACGCTGAAAACCGGCAAACGCCATCTGACGAAAATGTGGAACGCCGCGCGCCTTGTGGAAATGGCGATCAAAGATTTCACCCCCGCACAAGAAACCGCCAGCGACGCGGTCAAGGCCGGCGCCATCACCGAAGCCTTTGACCTGTGGATTTTGTCGCGCCTGCACGAGACGATCACCGCCTGCACCCATTCATTCAATGGCTACGACCATACGGACGCGCTGGCGGCGGCGGAACGATTCTTCTGGGCTGATTTGTGCGACAATTACCTCGAGCTGGCCAAAGGCCGCCTCTATCGCGAAATCGGCGATGAGGCCGCGTATACTTCCGCACGCACCACGCTGTATTTCGTGCAGAAAACGATCCTGCAACTTTTTGCACCGTTCTTCCCGTATATGTGTGAGGAATTGTTCGCCGAATTGTATCCGAGCGAATTCAAGACCCAGAAATCCATCCACGCGCGCGACACTTGGCCCAAGGCTGCCGACACGCCGCTTAATGCCGAAATGCTCGACAAGGGTCAGGCCGCCATCGATATTCTGTCGGCGGTGCGCAAGATGAAATCCGCGCTGAACCAGTCCATGCGCCTGCCGATTACGCATCTGACGATTTCATCCTCGCCCGAGAAAAACAGCGCGTGGAAAGATGTCGAAGCCTTCTGGCCCGATCTCAAGAAAACCATCGTCTGTGAAAACATGGAGTGGAAGGATCAGCCTCTTGCCAACGATAATTCCTTCGACGGCGACGCGGCTTTGTATCGCATTCAGGCGGTATTGGGACAAAAAACGTAACCCCGGCCTTGAGCCGGGGTCCTTGAGTAATCTTTCTATCACGCAAGGACCCCGCGTCTAGCGCGGGGTTGCGCTTTATTAAAGCCGCTTGGACAATCTTTCCAGCTCGCGCTCGACCATTTTCTGCACAAGGTCGGGCAGATTCTTGTCCATCCATTCCTTGAGCATGGGTCTCAGCATTTCGCGCACGATGCTTTCGATGGAAATGCCGTCATGCCCCTCATCGGTGATCGGCGTGTGGCGCGCCAGCTTGGCCATTGCTTCGGCGGCGGCATCGGCGGTGGCATCGGACAGAATTTCATCGGCCATTTTGGGTTCCTCCTGTGCGGGGGGCGGCGGGGCGGGTG
>CBFGSX010000018.1:0-19244 GCA_965651535.1 uncultured Alphaproteobacteria bacterium
GGCGTCTCGCCGCGCAAGTAAGAGTCGGCGAAATCGTCGATGACGTTCTGCTTGAACATATTTTCGTAGTTGAGAACGTAATGCGGGAAGCCGCATTCATCGGCGACGCGCTTGGCGTCATAAATATCCTGTCCGGCGCAGCACGCGCCTTTTTTGCCGGCAAACGCGCCGTAATCGTATAATTGCAGCGTGATGCCGACGACATCATAACCCTCGGCGTGCAGCATGGCCGCCGTCACGGATGAATCAACGCCGCCCGACATGGCCACGACCACGCGGGTATCTTTTGGCGCTTTGTTGATTCCCAAAGAGTTCATTTCTTTTTTCCCTGTCATCCCGAGCGAAGCGAGGGATCTCCATCCAAAGGGGGAGATTCCTCGGGCTATGCCCTCGGAATGACAAATTTTCTTATATTTGCGGCAAGGTCACAACCATGCCATCCATGTCGTCCGTCACTTTGATCTGGCAACCCAGACGCGAGGTCTCGGTCAATCCAAAAGCCAGATCCAGCATATCTTCCTCCGCCGTTTGCTTCGGCGGCAATTTGCCGTACCACTCTTCGTCCATCACCAGATGGCAGGTGGCGCAGGCCAGACTGCCGCCGCACGCGCCCTCGAGGTCGATGTCGTTGTCATGCGCCACGCGCAGCAGGCTGGCGCCGACGGGGGCATCAACTTCTTTGCGCGATCCATCGCGCTGGATGAAAGTAATCTTCGGCATGGGGGCGTTTATAAGGGAAAAACCGCGTTCTCGTCAAAGGTTTTAACCCAAAAATTAATAAACCCGGCCGCGAGCGCCGCTGTGCGATATGTTCCCTCGGCCCCGTCTAAGACAGGTGGGTGACCATATAACCAGACCAAGGGTCTGGGCAGGGACGGTCCCCTAGGAACTAGAAGTATCGGCCCGGGGATTCATGGCACTGGCGCACGCCGCAGCCGGAACAAGCATTATATAGGATTTAACCGTGAAAAGCCAAGGAAAACTGTCAAGCCCTGGAGAAAACAGTCCCTTCTGGCGTTAGGTGGGGCCTGAGATTTGGAACCGGTGGTTGAACCTGAGCAAAAAGTGCGTCCAGCTCGGGGCAAGGGTCTACTTTAACCCTTCGAAAGATGTTTTCGACCTGATCCCGAAAGTCGAAGGCGGTTACGATATTCTTTGTTTTTTGTGTCATTTTTATGCCGAAGCCTTGAGTTTTTCCGCCAGTTCCTCGATGCGGTGCGTCAGGTGCTGGACGGCGGAGAGATCGATCTCGACCTGACGCTGGAATTTCGCGTCGTGCTGCGAATTGTCCATCTGGGCCTGATCGAGGCCTTCGCGGGCGTTCAGTAATTCGTCGGCCAGCAAAAGGCTGGTCAGCAGCCATTGATAGGATTCGTTGTTGTTCGCCCCGGCATTGCGCGAAACGTCGCGCAGCTTCTGGTCGATATATTGCCCCAGATATTGCACGCGCTTTTCCTGGCCTTCGTCGCAGGCGACGGTGAAATTGCGGCCGTTGAGGGTCAAGGTCACTTTCGGCATCAGTTCATCGCCCCATTGGCAGGTTGCAGGGTTTTCTCGATCTGGTTGATGACCGTGTCGAGTTCCTTGGCGATGGCGCGCGCGCGGTCGCGTTCGCCGTCGAGTTGAGAAAAGAGGTCGCGTTGCTGGGTCTCGTAGCGGGCGACCTTGGCGTCGATCGCGCTTTCCAGCTTGTCGATGGCGCCGTTGAGCTTCTCGAGCGCCGAAGTCAGGGGTGAGGACATGGGCTAATCCTTTATGTCTATCCGTCTAGCATAAGGGGTTTGCGCTTGCTAGGCTAGGGGGTATGGAGAAAAAAATGCCGCAATTTAATGACCTTTCCAACGCCATCCGTTTCCTGTCCATCGACGCCGTCGAAAAGGCCAATTCCGGCCATCCGGGGATGCCGATGGGCATGGCCGATGTGGCCACCGTGCTGTTCCGGGATTTTCTGCGTTTCGACCCGAAAATGCCGAGCTGGCCCGACCGCGACCGCTTTGTGCTGTCGGCGGGCCACGGCTCCATGCTGCTCTATGCGCTGGCCTATTTGACGGGCTACGAGGCGATGACGCTGGACGAGATCAAGAAGTTCCGCCAGCTCAAAAGCCTCACCCCCGGCCATCCCGAGCGCCATGTGGAAACGGGCGTCGAGATGACCACCGGCCCGCTGGGGCAGGGTCTGTCCACCGCCGTCGGCATGGCGCTGGCCGAGGAGATGCTGAAAGCGCGCTTCGGCGAGAAGCTGGTCGATCACAAGACCTATGTGATTTGCAGCGACGGCGACCTGCAGGAAGGCGTGACGCATGAGGCTTGTGCGCTGGCGGGGCATTTGAAGCTGAAAAACCTGATCGCTCTCTATGACAGCAACGACATTTCCATCGACGGGCCGACAAGTCTGAGCTTCTCGGAAAATGTCGAGCAGCGTTTCGTCGGCTATGGCTGGGCGGTGGATACGGTGGACGGCCACAACCCCGAGGCCATCCATGGCGCAATCGCCATGGCGCAGCAATCCGACCGTCCGACATTGATCGTTTGCCGCACGAAGATCGGCTTCGGTTCGCCGAACAAGGCGGGAACGAAAGATGTCCACGGCTCGCCTTTGGGCAAAGACGAAATCGCGGCGACGCGCCAGAATTTGAACTGGCCGCACGAGGCCTTTGTTATTCCCGACGATATTTTGAAGGCCTGGCGCGCCATCGGCCAAAAAGGCGCGGCGTTATCCAAGGCGTGGAGAGAGCGGCTGGATGTCAATCCGCAGAAAAAGGAATTCGAGAATTTCATCGCCACGAAACTGACGCCGGAATTTTCCGAGGCGATTACCGCGCTGAAAAAGGATTTCGTCGAAAAGAAACCGGCACAAGCGACGCGTAAGTCTTCAGGCGATACGCTGGAAAAGATCGTGCCGGAATTATCGTGTCTCATCGGCGGTTCCGCCGATCTGACGCCGTCGAACAATACGCGCACGACGATAATGACCGACATCAAGCCCGGCGATTTTTCGGGGCGTTACGTGCGCTATGGCGTGCGCGAACACGGCATGGCGTGCATCCTCAACGGCATGGCGCTGCATGGCGGGATCATTCCGTATGCGGGCACGTTCATGTCCTTTACCGATTATTGTCGTCCGGCGATCCGTCTGGCCGCGCTGATGAAGCTGCGCTCGATTTTCGTGATGACGCATGATTCCATCGGGCTTGGCGAAGATGGGCCCACGCACCAGCCCGTCGAGCATCTGGCGGCCTTGCGCGCCATTCCGAATGTGCAGGTTTTGCGCCCCAGCGACACGGTGGAAACGGCGGAGTGCTGGCAGTTGGCGCTGGAAAAAACCGACGGGCCGACCATTCTGGCTCTGTCGCGCCAGAACGTGCCGACGGCGCGGCTCGAAGCATCGGAGAAGAATTTGTCTGCGCTTGGTGGATATGTGTTGCGCGATTACCCCTCACCCCAACCCTCTCCCTCAAGGGGAGAGGGGGTGGTGTTGATTGCAACCGGAACCGAGATTTCAATCGCCGTCGACGTGTATGAGAGGTTTTCCGAAAAAGGGATCAACGCGCGTGTTGTGTCGATGCCCTGCCGCGAAATTTTCCTCCGGCAGCCTTTATCCTATCAGGCCGCGGTTTTGGGAACGGGCAAGCGCGTCGTGATCGAGGCGGGCATCAAACAGGGCTGGGAAGGGATTTTGGGCGCGGACGGGTTGTTCTTTGGCGTCGAGAGTTTTGGCGAAAGCGCGCCCTACAAGGAGATTTACGCGCATTTCGGCCTGACGGCGGAAAATATCGTGGCAAGTCTGGAGCGGATTAAGGCGTAAGCGGCTTGTTGTTTTGGCGCTTGACGGTCAAGGCCTGTTCCAGCTCGGCTTCGGGCGCGGCTTGCAGCATATCGGCCATGGTGTCGGCGAAGCCGGTCAGGCGGTTCTGGCGCGCACGCGGCCCCCACAGACCTCCTAAGTCCAAAGCTTTTTCAGCTATATCAAGGCTCATCTGGGTCTCCTTACTCTTTTCAACAGTTTAACCTTTTTAGGGCCAAAAGTCAAGGTTTCGGATCGTGTCGCAGCAAGATTTGTGGATAATCGGTCGGTGTCGCAGTTTGAGAGTTCTTTTCCCTTGTCTTGCCCGCGCAGGCGGGCATCCGGCTTGAAACCTAAAAAAAAGAATTGGAGCCGGACCCCCGCCTGCGCGGGGGTGACAGGAGAGGGGGTTTTATGAAACGGAGACACGACCCAAAAACCTCTTGCCTTGCAGGTTTCAGGGGGTATGTTAGGGCCTCAAAAATGAAGAAGAACAAGAAAGGACTCTCCCATGACCATCAAGGTGGGCATTAACGGTTTTGGCCGCATCGGCCGTCTGGTGTTCCGCGCGGCGGTTGCCAACCACAAAGAGATTGAGATCGTCGGCATTAACGACCTGATCGACGTCGATTATATGGCCTATATGCTGAAATACGATTCCGTGCACGGGCCGTTCAAGGGCGATGTCGGCATTGAAGGCGGCGCGTTGGTCGTCAACGGCAAGAAAATCCGCGTTACCGCCGAGAAAGACCCGGCCAATTTGAAATGGGACGCGATCGGCGCGGAATACGTCGTCGAATCCACGGGCCTGTTCCTCGATCAGGAAAAAGCCGGGGCGCATTTGAAAGCCGGCGCAAAACGCGTCGTCCTGTCGGCTCCCGCCAAAGACGATACGCCGACTTTTGTGATGGGCGTGAACCATAACTCATACAAAGCCGATCAGGCGATTTTCTCGAACGCGTCCTGCACGACGAACTGCCTGGCACCGTTGGCCAAGGTCATTCATGACAAATGGGGCATCGAAGAAGGTCTGATGACCACGGTGCATGCCGTCACCGCGACCCAGAAAACCGTGGACGGCCCAAGCGCCAAAGACTGGCGCGGCGGCCGCGGGGCGTATTCGAACATCATCCCGTCCTCGACCGGCGCAGCCAAGGCCGTCGGTCTGGTTATTCCTGAACTGAAGGGCAAGCTGACAGGTATGTCGTTCCGCGTGCCGGTGGCCAATGTCTCGGTCGTCGATCTGACGGCACGTCTGAAAAACGCGGCGAGCTATGATGATATCAAGGCCGAGTTCAAACGCGCCTCGGAAAACGAACTGAAGGGTATTCTGGGCTATACCGAGGACGAGGTTGTCTCGACCGATTTCATCGGCGACGCCCGCACCTCGATTTTCGATGCCAAGGCTGGGATTGCCCTGAGCCCGAATTTCGTCAAGCTCGTGTCGTGGTACGACAACGAATGGGGTTATTCGAACAAGCTGGTCGAGCTGATCAAGCACACGGCATCGGTCAAATAACGCCGGATTTTAGCCTGAATCACCTCTCCCCTCGCGTGAGCGTCGGGAGAGGGGGCTTGAATCAATAGCGTCCGCGATAACGGATGGTTTCCATTTTTGAACCACGAGAGCTAAACAGAGATAGACAGAGTTCTTTTGTCTTCTATGTCGCGTAGCGGCCTGAAAATTCAGTTCTAATGTTTGTCACGCTATTTTGGGGTGCGCTTCGCGCATTTTCCGTTATTGCAGAACACTCTGTCTCTGTTTAGCTCTGTTGTTCAAAAAAGCTTACACGCCGTTCTCGAAGAATTTAGTGAACTTAGTGCTCTTAGTGGTTAACATTTCTGGATTCCCGCTTTCGCGGGAATGACAGATGAAGCAAACTCTGTCTATCTCCGCGTTTTAATCTTTCGTCTGCGATAATGAACTCCGGCGGAAGGCGAGGCGGATCTGTTTTTCCGTTTCTATGATGGCAAACAGCATGATCCCGATGCCGATCACGATCAGCCCGTCCGTAAAGGGCACGGCTTCGGTGGCGAAAACTTTTTGCATGAAAGGCGCATAGGTCAGGACGAATTGCCCCGCCGTGACGATGACAACGGTCAGCCAGACCGCCGGCGTGCCGCGCACGGCCTTCCATGTCAGCGACGTGCCATAGATATTGCGGATAAAGAACAGGTGAAAAATCTCCATGACGACGATGGTATTCACCGCCAGCGTGCGCGCCAGCTCGACGGAATAGCCTTTGTCGATGGCATAGCTATAGATGCCGAACACGCCGCACAGAAACAGCGCTGAGACCAGCACGACGTGCCACACGAGTTCACCGCTGAGGATCGGATCGTCGCGGCGGCGCGGCGGGCGGCGCATCGTGTTTTCCTCGGTCGGCTCGAAGGCCAGCGCCAGCCCCAAGGTCGAAGAAGTGATCAGGTTGATCCAAAGAATTTGCACGGGCGTGACGGGCAGCGTCATGCCGAACAACAAGGCGACGATGATGGTCATCGCTTCGCCCGCATTGGTCGGCAAGGTCCAGCTGATGACTTTTTTGATGTTGTCGTAAACGGTGCGTCCCTCGCGCACGGCGGCGGCGATCGAAGCGAAATTATCGTCGGCCAATACGATCTCGGCCGCTTCTTTGGCGGCTTCGCTGCCCTTGAGGCCCATGGCGATTCCGGCATCGGCGCGCTTGAGCGCGGGCGCGTCGTTGACGCCGTCTCCCGTCATTGCCGTGACGAGGCCGTGCGTTTGCAGCCCCATGACAAGGCGCAATTTATGTTCGGGGCTGGTGCGGGCAAAGATGTCTGTTTCAAGCGCGGCCAGCGCCAGCTCGGCATCGTCCATGCGGTCGAGATCGGCTCCGGTCAGCACGCGCTCGGCGTTTTCGAGGCCGATCAATTTGCCGATGGCGGCGGCGGTGGCGGCGTGGTCGCCGGTAATCATCTTGACGCGGATGTCGGCGCGGCGGCATTCGGCCACGGCGGCGATGGCTTCGGGGCGCGGCGGGTCGATCAACCCGGTCAGGCCCAACAGGGTCAGCGTGCCTTGGACGTCTTCCATTTTCAGTTCGTCATTTCCTTGCGGCGCTTCGCGCATGGCAAAGGCCAGCACGCGCTGGCCCTTGGCGGCGATAGTCTCGGCCTTTTGGTGCCAGAAATCGCGATCCTGCGGCGACAAATCGCACAGGGCTAAAATCTTTTCCGGAGCGCCTTTGACAAAGACAAAACCGCGCCCGTCCGCGTCGCGGTTGAGTGTCGCCATGAAACGGTGACGCGCATCAAAGGGAATGACGTCGCGGCGCGGCCATGCAGCGTGCGTCCGTTCGGGATCCGCGCCCGCCTTGGCGGCCAGCGCCAGCAGCGCGCCCTCCATCGGGTCGCCCTCGACGCGCCATGCGCCGTCTTGCAGACGCAGCGCGGAATCGTTGCACAAGGCGGCGGCGCGCGCCAGCTCGGCCAGCGCGTCGCGCGGGGCGTCGCCGGTGACGGCGCCTTCGGGCGCGTAGCCGACTCCCTCGACGGAAAAATCCCCAGCGGCGGTGACGACCGTGGCGACCGTCATTTCATTGCGCGTCAGCGTGCCCGTCTTGTCGGTGCAGATCACCGAAACCGAGCCGAGCGTCTCGATGGCGGGGAGACGGCGCACGATGGCGTTACGCCGGGCCATCGCCTGCACGCCGACGGCCAGCGTGATCGTCAGGACGGCGGGCAGGCCTTCGGGGATCGCCGCGACCGACAAGCCCACGACGGCCATGAACATATCGGTGAAGTCGTAATGCTCGATGAAATAGCCGAACAGCAAAAGCACGACCGCCACCAGCAAAATGAAC
The DNA here is from genome assembly GCA_965651535.1 of uncultured Alphaproteobacteria bacterium. Classification (GTDB taxonomy): domain Bacteria; phylum Pseudomonadota; class Alphaproteobacteria; order Micavibrionales; family SZUA-601; genus JAQGJA01. The sequence continues at coordinate 7,609 of CBFGSX010000018.1, forward strand.
ACGGTCAGCCAGCGCGCAAAGGCGTTCATCTGCGCGACCAGCGGTGTGGTCAGCGTTTCGACGCGCGCAAGCAGGCGGCTGATCCGTCCGATCTCGGTGCCGCCGCCCGTGGCGACGGCCACACCGCGCCCTTGCCCCGCCGTCACCAGCGTGCCGGAAAACGCCATGCAGGAACGATCCCCCAGCGCGGCTTCGGCGGCGACGGGCGCAAGGTGTTTTTCCGAAGGCACGGATTCGCCGGTCAGCAGGGCTTCTTGAATCTGGAGCCCGCGCGCCGCAATCAAACGCAGATCGGCGGGAACCTTGTCGCCTGCTTCGAGCAATACGATGTCGCCGGGGGCAATCGCCTCGCCGTCCACGCTGCAGCGCTGTCCGTCGCGCAGCACGGCGGCGTGCGGCGCCAGCATATGCCGGATGGCGTCCATGGCTTTTTCGGCTTTGCCTTCCTGAAGATAGCCGATCACGGCATTGACCAGCACCACGGCGAGGATGACGCCGGTATCGGTCCAATGCCCGAGCGCGGCGGTAATCGCCGCCGAAGCCAGCAGCACGTAAATCAGGATATTATGAAAGTGCGCGAGAAAACGGAGAAAGGCGTTGCGGCGCGGCGGCTCGGGCAGGCGGTTGGGGCCGTGCTGCACCAGAAGCTCTTGCGCCCGTGCCGCCGTCAGGCCCAAAGGGGAAACGCCGAGATCCGACAGAGTCTTTTCCGCCGGAAGGGTATGCCAGTTTTGTTGCTCTGCCATTACAACCTGCCCGGTTCAAGTGGTGCCGGATGACGGGATTGAACCGCCGACCTTCTGTTTACAAAACAGCTGCTCTACCGCTGAGCTAATCCGGCTTCCTGAGACGTTTTCCTTAACGGTTTGGGGCGCGAAGGGCAAGAGGTTTCCGCCCGGTTTTAAGGTAATTGATTAACGCGGCCTTTAAGATTAGTGTTAAGGATAAGCAAATAAGTAGATTATGGCTTATTGGGGGCGTTCGAAACATGGCCGATAAACCGAAACACGACACGCCGATGCTGTTCGGACTGATTGTGATGACGATTACGCTGATCTCGATCGCGTTCTGGATGGTGCTGTCGGTGCAAATTTCCAGCGGCATACGCTGGTTTCGCGTGGCGCAGCTGAAGATCGCCAGCCTGTTTACCGACAAGTTCGACGTGTTGCTGCAACAACTCATCGCGCTCCGGCCCGAGGAAATTACGCCGTTCTATCTCGCCCGAATGACCGAGGCCAGCAATGGTATGTTGTTGCAGCCTTTGGCCGGGCTGATGATCGCCATGGCGATCCTGTGTTATTTCAAACGCACAAAACACCCTTGGGTGCGAAAATTTGACGTTGAAAAAATGATCGCGGAACAGGCCACGAATTTTCCAGTGACGGACCCGGTGGTCAAATTCAATCCGCTCAAGGCGAATTACCGCACGCCCGGCAGTCCTGTGCCGTCGCGCCTGCCGCTTTTTGCCGAAGCGCTCAGCCCCGAGGAGTGGGTCGCTTTTCACAGTATTCCTGTCACGGAGGGGGCCATCGACACGGATGCGGCGCGACGGGCTTTTGTCCGGCAATTGGGTGGACGCTGGAAGGGAGCCGAGGCGTTGCCTCTGCATTTGAGGGCGTTATTCGTCGCCTTTTCGATGAAAGCCAACGGCCAGCGTGTTGAAAGTGATTATTTTCTGGGGCGGTTGGCAAAATACTGGCAGCCGGGTCGGGGGTTAAAATTGCCCTCGGATTTACGAGCTGAAATCAAGCGCAAGCTGGCCGATCCGAAATTCGGTCGCGTCACCGAGAAGATCGCTGCGCAACACGCCTTTGTGGCGACGGCCATGCTGCGCTGCCTGCAGGTCGCGCGCGAGCAAGGCGGTGTTCTGGCGCCTGCGCAATTTGTCTGGTTGCGCGCCGCCGATCGCACCTTGTGGTATCCGCTCAACAATCTTGGCCGGGGGGCGGTACATACGGAATCCGCCGGGGCCATCGCACATTTCCGTGCCGAGAAAGCCGCAGACAAGCCCATTCCCAATCCCCAGGTCGACGCCGCCATCGAAGGCCTGAAGGCTTATCTACATGACAACGCCGTTACCGTATTTCCTGCCAAAGAACTTGTTCGCGCCTGAAGGAGACAGACATGATCGCCGATACCCAGAAAAAAGCCTTTATCCGCGACGGTGCGCTGGTGCTGTATTTCGAGGCGGCAGAGAATCCCGTCGTGTCGCGCTTTGATCTCGATACGCTTGCTCAGGCCAATTTTGAAGTGAATAAACGCGAGCCGAATTTCGCGCTGGTGCTCAAGGATTTTGCCGGATCAGAACAGATTGTCGCACAGTTTTCCTCCAAGGCTGAAGCGCATCAGGCGCTCTATTCTATTTTACAGGCTTTGCTGGATCATCGCGGCGCGCCGGAGGGTGTGTGCGGCGAAAAGTCTTCGGGCTGGTGCCGTTTCTTCAAGTGGTTTTTCGGTATTCTCGCGGCGCTGGTGCTGGTTTGGGTTATCCTGATCGCGCTTTCCGAGCCGATCGAAAAGACGCCGACGGCTCCGTCACCGGAAGCAACGGCCAGCGCGCCATCTTCAGCTTTGCCTGAAGGAGAGGCGGTGGATCTGGATGAAATGTTCTCTGGCACAGGAAGTTCCGAGTAACGATGTCTTTTAATTACCGGAAATACGAATATAAGCGCGACAAGATCCTCATCGATCCGCGCAATCACTTTGAGAAATTCAAAGACAAGATTCGTAACCCACACACACCGTTCACCATATTGTCGCTGTCGGCGGTATTGGCGATGCATCCGTGGTCCGTCTACATCATCGACCTGTTATTCTTTTATAACACGCTTTATTTCATCTGGTTTTTCTTTTTTACGCAGCCGAGCCAGGTGCCGTTCCGGATACCCAAGACGGCGGATAGGATCGATCCGAATTACAAGGCGCCGGGCTCTGGTGCCGCACGCAAGGCCGACGGCATTTTGTTTATCGGCAACGAGGAACGCACCTCCGAGGAATTGTGGTTCACCAACACCGATGCGCGCACGCATATTCTGTATCTGGGGACGACGGGCTCGGGAAAAACCGAAGGCCTGAAGTCCTTGGCCACGAATGCGCTAGGCTGGGGTTCGGGATTTATCTTCGTCGATGGTAAGGCGGATACGGATACATGGGGCGCGATCTCGGCGCTGGCGCGCCGCTTTGGCCGCGATGACGATTTGCTGGTGCTTAATTATATGACGGGCAACTCGGACATCCGGACAGCGTCCAATACCGTCAACCCGTTTGCCCAGGGCTCGGCGTCTTACCTGACCAACTTGCTGGTGTCGCTGATGCCCGAGGTGCAGGGCGACAACGCCATGTGGAAGGATCGCGCCGTGGCGCTGATTTCCGCGTTGATGCCCGTCCTGACATGGCAGCGCACCTATCAGGAAAGACCTCTGAATATCAGCACCATTCGTGACTCCCTGATTTTCAAGCGCGTCGTCGAGCTGTCGCGCCGCCCCGAAGTGCCCGAACGTCTGCGCAAGGGCCTGCGCGGCTATCTCGACACGTTGCCGGGTTACACGGATGCGGCGTTCAACGACGATGGCACGGAAAAAGGCGGCCCCGGCGGACAACAGATCGACTATCCGACGATTTATCAACAGCACGGCTATCTGGCGATGCAGTTCACGCGCCAGCTGCAATCGCTGGCCGACGATTACGGCTATATCTTCGAGACGCCTTCCGCCGATATCGATATGATGGATGTCGTATTGAATCGCCGCATTCTGGTGGTGTTGATCCCGGCGCTGGAGAAATCGGCGGACGAAACGGCCAATCTCGGGAAGATCATCGGCTCGATGCTCAAGGGGATGATGGGCGCGACTTTGGGTTCCAGCGTCGAGGGCGATACCGATAGAGCGCTGGAAAACAAGCCGACGCGCGCGCCAACGCCGTATATGGCGATTTTCGACGAGGTCGGTTATTACACGACCCAAGGTATGGCCGTCATGGCGGCCCAGGCGCGTTCGCTTGGCTTCTCGCTGGTTTTCGCCGGTCAGGATTTGCCCGCGCTTGAAAAACGCGTCAAGGAAGAGGCGCGTTCGATTACGGCCAACTGTAACATCAAGATTTTCGGCAAGCTCGAAGACCCGACCCAGACCAAGGAATTTTTTGAAAAAACCGTCGGCGAGACGACGGTGATTGAGGCTTCGACGCGCAAAGAAGTGAAGACCATGTTCGGTCAGAAAAAAGTGGACAAGAGCGATCAGTTCAATGTCGCCTCGCGCGCCAATTTTTCCTATGGGCAACTCAAGGACTTCAAGGAAGGGCAGGCGGTCGTTTCGTTTGGCAACCGCGTCGTTCAGGCGAAAATGTTCTATTCCGATCCGGGCAAGATCAAATCGCTGCGCGTCAATAAATTTATGCCGATTCCGCCTGTCGATCCCAACGGCAAGCTGTCGAGCAAGGATGTCGACGCTATCCTCGAGCGCGTGCGCAATCGCAAATGGACAGCGCAAAACGCGTTATCCCGCACCGCCGACGATCCGGTCATCAAGGATCTGGCAGAAATCTATGCCAAGGCGCGTCACCAGAAACAGGGGCTGCTTGAAGCGGCCTGTATCGCTGTTACAAAGACGGCGCAACGCCATGATTTTCTGAAGCCCGAAGATATGACGGCCCCTGTGGCCGACCCGACCCCTCCTTCTGCGCCGCCGGAAGAAAAAACCGAAGCGAAAAGGGAAACTCCCGCCGAAGAACCGACGCGTAAAGAGCCGTATCTCGAGACTCCTCCGCGCGCAGCAGAGTCCGAGTTGCCGGAGGCGATGCAGAAGGCTACGGAGGAAACGATCAGTTGGGGCGCGCTGGTCGGCGACGAGCCTGCGACCAAGGCGACGCCGTCCAAAGCGGACAAGGCCGAAGACAAGGCCGCCGCTACGAAACCGCCGCCCGCCGCCATGCCCTCCGTCGAAGAAACGGTCAGCTGGAAGGACTTGGTCGGTGAAACGGATGTTGCGCCTGCCGAAAAACCTGACTCGTCGCCTTTGGAGGAGTCCTCTCAAACTCCTCCGACGCCACCGGTTGGTTTCGGTCTGGCCGGCTATGGCACAGGTTTTGGCGGGGTTGGGGGATTGGGCTTTCCGACAACGCAGGGCGGTTTCGGCATTAGCGGCCTGTCGGCGGAAAAGCTGGGAGAGGCGTCCGTCTCCGAGAAGAAGAATGTGGATCAGAAGATCGAAAAGGCTGTTAAGGAAGGGGAGACGGTTAACTGGAAAGAGCTTTTAGACGAATAAGGCCCCAATTAACTATTTGCATAATTTTATTGACATATTGATTGTTATCGGTTACGCTGCCTTGACTGTTTTGATTTCAAGGTAAAAGGGTTTTTCCGATGACCGAAGCTGCCGCCATTCGTTACCTGATTTCCAAGGGTTGGACGATGATGGGAGAGGGATGGTTTCGCCTTCAGGGCGCGTATGAAAGCCCCGTCTGTGTCGAGACAGCCTATCACCTGCAACGTGCGATGGAGCGCGTTTCCGCCTAGCCTGCTGTTTCCGCTTTCCACAAGGCCGTCGACACGGGGCGCTCTTGCGCGACCGCTTCCGTTTGCAGGGCGGGGATGATCTGTTCGACAGAATCGATAAAGCTGAATAGTTTCAGATCCTCGGCCTTGACAAAAGATTCTTCGAAAAGATGCTGTTTCAGCTCTTTCAGAGGACCCCAAAAGTCATACAGATTGACAAAGATAATCGGCTTGTTGTGCAGGCCCAGCTGTTTCCACGTCAAAATCTCGAAAGCCTCGTCCAGCGTGCCGTAACCGCCCGGCAGGATGAGAAACGCGTCCGAGCGTTCAACCATCATGTGCTTGCGCGTATGCATGGAATCGACGACGTGCAGCTCGGTCAGCTCGTCGTGGCGTTCCTCGCGGTCCTGCAGGTGTTGGGGGATAATGCCGATGGCCCGACCGCCTTCGGCCAGCACGCTGTCGGCGATCGTGCCCATCAAGCCCATGCGTCCGCCGCCGTAAACAAGCGTAATGCCATTTTGTGCCAGAAGAGTTCCTACTTGCGCTGCTGCCTCGCGATAACGCTCGGAAGCGCGATTCGAAGAGCCGCAATAAACGCATACATGCTTGAAGGGGGCCATTTTCTTTCTCTTTTTATGTCGTTTGGCTCCTCAGTATCGTCATCGGCGGCGCGGGGGTCAAGAGAGTGTGCGGAATTCGCTGGCCTCGCGGCAGAATCGCGCTAAAATACCCGTATTCGCTATCCCCTCAATCTCAAGAGTTACGGACGATGTTGGACAACACGGACGCGCTGAAGGCGCAGGCAAAAGACGGTTTTACCAAAGCTTTGAACGGAGCGCGTTGGCTCTGGGCACAGATCCCGCCGCTGCATCCGGCCGGTTGGCCCTTTGTCGGAGGGTTTGCTTTTGTCTCGGTGCTGCTGGGGCTGATCTGGTACAAGTTTCTCTGGATCGGCCTGTTATTGACGGCGTGGTGTGCGTATTTCTTCCGTGATCCCGCGCGCGTTACCCCGGATCGCGAAGGCTTGGTCGTTTCGCCCGCCGACGGTCGCATCAGTTTGATCCAGGATGTTCCGCTGCCTTCGGAATTCGAGCACGACGATGATGGCGAGATTTACACCCGTATCAGCGTTTTTCTGAATGTGTTCGACGTGCACGTCCAGCGCGTGCCGGTTGAGGGGGAAATCACCGAAGTGGTTTACCGTCCCGGCGCTTTCCTGAACGCCAGTCTCGACAAGGCCAGCGAGGAGAACGAACGCTCGAGCGTTTTGATGAAAACCGCCGACGGCAAGAAAATTGCCTTTGTGCAAATCGCTGGCCTGATCGCGCGCCGCATTATCAATACGCTCAAAAAAGAACAAGCAGTCAAAGCCGGTGAGCGTTATGGCCTGATCCGTTTCGGCAGTCGTGTTGACATCTATCTGCCCAAAGGCGTGGCACCGCTGGTCTGTGTCGGGCAATGCGTTATCGGCGGTGAGACCGTTCTGGCCGATCTCAACGGCGCCGAGGCGGCGCGCACGGGCGTTATTCGATGATTCATTTCTTTTTCAACCATAACGACGATCCGTCTTCGGAAAACCGCCGCTTGCAAGGCGCGAAACTTTTGCCGAACGTGTTGACGATTGCGGCGCTGTGCGTCGGATTGACCGCGTTGCAATCGACGATCGAGGCTCGCTATACCAATGCAATGTTGCTGATTCTGGTTGCCGCGGTATTGGACGGTCTGGACGGCATGGTCGCACGCCTGCTCAAGGCATCCTCGCCTTTCGGCGCCGAGCTGGACAGTTTTTCGGATTTCGTGTCCTTTGGTATTGCTCCGGCGATTTTGCTTTATTCGTGGAACCTGTCCAATGGCGGGCCGTTCGGATGGGTCGCGTCGCTGTTATTGTGTGTGGCGGTGGCGCTGCGGCTGGCGCGCTTCAACGTCAAGAATATTACGGCGCAGGAACAGCAATCGCCTGCGGGCCTGTCCGCACAGAAGGATTTCTTCGAGGGCGTGCCGGCTCCGGCGGGTGCGATCCTGTCGCTGATGCCGATCATGCTGGGGTTAAAAATCTATCCCGATGATGACCAGACCTTTCCTTTCGTGCTGGTTGCGATATGGGTGATTTTCGTCGCCAGTTTGATGGTATCGCGCATCCCGACCTATTCTCTCAAGCGTTTGCGCCTGAGCCAAAAGCACATGATTCCCGTTCTGGCGGCTGTCGCGCTTTATGCTGCCGCTCTGGCGAGCGAGCCTTGGGCGACCTTGATGCTGAGTTGTCTGGCGTATCTGGCGACAATCCCGCACAGCTATAAACGCTATCAACTGCTCTACGGTAATCCGGTGGCCAACCAGATCGCGCCGGTGACAGAACCCGCGCAAGAAAAACAGGACAAGGCCTCCTAGGGGCGCTTTTTCCCTGTTTGACAGGGCCGGATGAAGTCTCTAAATATTTGACGGAATGTCTGTTTTTTTTTCCAGATGCGCGGCCCTGTGCGTGGCATGGATGCTGGCTGCCGGGGTTGCCGTGGCGCAGGTGCCAGCGTCGGCGGATCCTGCCCGCGTTGCGCCCCGTTCCACCCTGACCCCGCCTCCGTCCGAAGCCGTAAAGCCCGCTGCGCCTGCGCGTCAGGCCGACAGCGCCCTGACAGAGGAGGAGGCGCGCCGGACGGTTCTTCTGGACTCGCTTGTCATCGACGGCATGACGGCCTATCCGATCGAGACGGTCACGGCCCCTTATGCCTCTTTGATTGGCACGCGCGTGACATGGGCGACAATCCACGCCATCGCGCAGGATTTGCAGCAACGCTATTGGGATGACGGCTATGCGCTGACGCGGGTCACGATGCCGCCGCCGCGGGACGGGATTGTCCGTCTTCAAGTTGTCGAAGGCTATGTCGCCGAGGTGGAGACAAAAAACGCCGACCCCTCGGATCGGGTGATCCGCGATGCGGTGCGGCGTTTGAAAAACCTCAACCCCCTTAATGTCAAAAAGCTCGAGCGGATTTTGCTGATCCTCAACGATATGCCGGGGACGCGGCTGTCGGCGGTGTTGGCCTCGCCGAAGATGGAAAACCCGCCGCCGGGGGCCTTGCGCCTTATTCTTGAAAAAGGCGAGGCGCCCCGATTGTGGGGAAGCGTCGGGATCCATAATCACGGCTCGCGCTATGCCGGCCCATGGCAGGGTTCGGGCAATGTTTCGGCGGCGCGCGTTTTCCTGCCGCATGACAGCCTGTCTTTTGCAACGGCAGTAGCGCAACCGCTCAGCGAGCTGGCCTATGGTTCGCTGCGCTATACGCTTCCGGTTTGCGGCGCATCGGGGACGGTTTTGAGTCTGGCCGGGACGTTCTCCCGCAACGCGCCGGGGCTGGATTTGAAAGCCCTCGAGGTCAAGGGCCGCGCGCATGAGCTGGCGCTGGGAATTTCCTATCCGGTCATGCGCCAGCGCGACAGGATGTGGCAGGTCGAGGGCGGCTTTGCGGTCAAGGGGGCGTATACCGATCTTTCGGGCGGGCGTCTTTATGATGACCGCCTGCGTGTGTTCTCGCTGGGGACGCGCTTTGTCCAGGCCGACACGGCGCAAGGCGTGAACAGCCTCGAGCTGGGTTTTGCGCAGGGTCTGGATATTCTGGGGGTTCGCCGATCCGGTTCGGCGGATCTGTCGCGCGCGGCGGGACGCACCGATTTTACCAAGATCACCGCCGGGTTTTCCCGCGAACAGGCCTTGCCCCGGAATTTTGCGCTTCGGGTGATGGCCGAGGGGCAATATACGGCGGACCCGCTTTTATCGGGCGAGGAATTCGGATTTGGCGGCAGCCGTCTGGGCCGGGGCTATGACCCGTCCGAGATCACGGGCGATCGGGGCGTCGCGTTCGGGGTCGAGCTGCGCCACCATCATCCGGTAGCGGTCGGAAGGCTCCAGCCTTATGTGTTTTACGAGATCGGCAAGGTCTGGAATATCGATCCCGGCGCCCGGGACAAGGTGTCGGCGGCGTCATCCGGGGTCGGGTCGCGGTTTTTCCATCAAAAAGGCTGGAACGCCGATCTGAATCTGGCTGTGCCGTTAACGAAACCGGCGGCGCATCCGCCTGCCTATAGCGCGGAAAAAGGGGTGCGGGTGCTGTTTTCGCTGGGGGTGGATTTTTAGTCTATAGTTACCATAACGTAATAGTTCTTGAAATTAACCCTTTTTTATGGTGGAATGGAGGCCGTCTGGGGTGAGTCGCGGCTTTGCCGTGTTCCATCGCCCCGGGTCAACCCGGAACGGATTAAGAGAGGTTCCCCATGATGCAGAATTTTAATGCCGAGAAATTCGGCCGCCGCGCTTTTACCGTTGCCGCCTTGTTCGGCGCGTCGATGCTCTCGTCCTGCGAGCCCGAGCCCGAGCCGCAGCCCGACCCCATCCCGATGAATTTGAACGGGAAGGCTTTTAGAATGTCCACCAATACGCTGGCGCAGAACTCGCAGGGCGTCTGGGCCTTGCGCGATAGCTGGTTCGATTTCACCGACGAGGCAACGGGGAAGGACTACACGATGAGAGTCAGCCCCGTCAAGGAGCCGTATAAAAACGCGACGGTGACGGTGTCGAATACCGAGATTATCCGCGACGAGACCGTGGTGGAACCGTACGGGCCGAATGTGGACACCCGGAACAACGACAAGGTGATTGTAACGGTTATGATGGATGACGGGCGCAAGGTAACGGTCTCGGCCGACGAGAACACGCCCTATGACATCTATCCGGGTCATTTCAAGCATACGGAGAAAATGCTCAAGCCGGAAGGGCGCGAGGATCTCAAAGCGCTGGTGAAGGGTGCGTTCGAGCAGTATACGGAGAAGCCAATAGAGGCAGCAATAAAAGAAAAGGTTTCTGCGCCCATTCCCAAGTGAGTTTCATGATTTAAAAAAACGCCCCGGAAATCCGGGGCGTTTTTTTATCCTCTCCGTAATGCTTGCCCCCGCCTTCGCGGGGGTAAACTTCAGCGAGCATCCATGGAGCGTATAAGGTTGAATAGACCCTCGCTTGCGCAAGGGTTACAAGGCGGGGGAGTGTCACAGTTTCCATTCCTCTGGGTCCCTCGGCATGGCTCGGGACGTGCATTCTAGTTCACCAGATGCTCGGCGGCGTCGACATCCAGCAGGATAAGGGGCTCGCAAAGCTTGCCACCCGTACTGTGATAACCGTTATTCGGATTGGCGTGCACAGGCAGCGTATCGTTGAGAATGATCCTGGGGCCGTATTTCATGCGGCAAATCTCGGCTCCGGTCTCGGAGGACGGCACCCCGCCGGTGGCATGGATGGCGGCCTGTTCCAAAAACTCGTCCAGGCTGTCGTAATCCCCGTGGGTGAACACGGTGGCCACCTGACTATCCTTGTAAAAAACATTCGGCATGGACGGGTTTTTCTGGACGTCCTCCCATCTTCCCCCTTCTTTCCCACCGCATTGCTCTGCGACGGGGCCCTCATCGTGCGTGTCGTACAGGTACAGCTTCGTGCTGGGGAAATACCGTCCCAAAAACCCGACCAGCGAGTTGTGGTTGTCATGGCGGCTGTTTCCATCGTAACGCACTTTGACCTCAAGGGCCCGCTCGAATTTCTGTCCGTACTCCTCCTGATTTCGGCACCATTTGAAGCGGTTTTCCCAGATATCCAGTCCCGAGCGCGGGCCGTAATCCTGTTTCAGCATATCGGCCATGTCGATATCACGCTCGGACCAGGTGGTGGTTTTGGGGCAGCCGACGCAGACGCGTCCGAAGGGCGTGTTGGAGCAGCACGTCCCCCAGACCGCGCGCGGCTTGCAGCCGCCGGGGACCAGCGGGTCCACGTAACCCGTGCAAGCGCGGCAGGTATAGCGCACGGGTTTCTTTTCGGGTTCGCAGAGTTTGCGCCCGAAATAAGGCGAGTTGTAATGCACGGCGCAGTCATCGCTGAACTTTTTGTCAATGAAGGCACCGGTCTGCGCGCCGAGGATAGGGGCCATGGGGCCCAGCACGGGCCACAGGAAAGCGCCGCCGACAAGGGAGCCGATCAGGCCGCCATCCCATAATTTGTTCTTGCGCAGGCAGTGCGTGTCGGCGCCCGAGGCGAAGATGACCAGAGAGGCGGGCTTGTCGGGATCGATGCCGGTGCCGTCGGCGGATTTGGCGCGCAGGCGGTCGAGGG
>CBFGSX010000019.1:0-19022 GCA_965651535.1 uncultured Alphaproteobacteria bacterium
CTGCCCATAATTCGACATGGCGTCGTCGAGGGCCTTGGTGTCGGCGGCATAAAACGTATAGGACAGGGTAATGTCGGTCACGTCGTCCATCAATGGATCGTCCATGATCGACGGATCAACATAAAACATGACCGGAAAATGCGCCGTGCCGCCCGGCGCGATGGCCTGTTCCGCGAAACAGAAACATTGCGTCTTGTGGAAATATTTCCCCGCCTTGTCCGGCGTGACGTTATACACCGATACGCCCACGGTGCGCGCGGCGCTCTGGTTCACCGCCTTGTAGCTGACCAGCCCCTTTTGCCCGACTTTGACGGTGACGGCGCGCGTCTCGGGGCCGAAGCGCCACGGCAGGGAATTATCCACCCGCGCATCGAACGAGACGCGGATCTCACGGTCGAGGATTTTTTCCGGCGCGGATGACGAAACCTGCGTCGTGCCGCCATAGCCCGTAATCTGGCAGAACAGGCGATACAGCGGAACGGCGGCATAGGCCAGCCCCACCATGAACACAACGACCGACAGGACGGCGAAAGCCACGCGGCGGTTTTTGGCCTTGAGATCGGACATGATTACTGCGTCGTGACCTTGATGACGGTCACGGCGAACAAGGCGGCGATCACGCCGAGAATGATGAGCAGCGTGGCGCGGTTCTTGGATTTCTTTTCTTCGTGCAGTTTCGAGATCGGCATCACAACATCCCTTCGAGAATAACCAGCGCGAAAACCGCAAACAGATACAAGATGGAATAGGCGAACAGCAGCCGCGCCGATTTTTCGGTCTTCAGCCGCCAGACCTGTAACGCGCTAAGCGCGAACAACGCCCCCAAGAGAAACGCGCCCGTGCCGTAGACCGCGCCGCGCGCGCCGAACACGCAGGGCAAAAGCGACACGCCCCACAGCAGCACCGCATAGACCAGCATCTGCGCTCTTGTGTGATCCGCGCCGTGGGTGACGGGCAGCATCGGCACCCCTGCGCGCTTGTAATCGTCGTGGCTATACAACGCCAGCGCCCAAAAATGCGGCGGCGTCCACAAAAAGATGATCGCCACATATAAAAGCGGCTCGACGGCGATACTCCCCGTCACCGCGGCCCAGCCGACCAGCGGCGGCAAAGCGCCCGCCAGCCCGCCGATGACAATGTTCTGCGGCGTGGTGCGCTTGAGCTTCACCGAATAGACCCAACCATAAAACCATTGTGCGAAGGCCAGCGTTCCCGCCGCGACCCAGTTCGTGACGATGCCCATGAAAAACGTCGACAGGAACATCAGCACCAGCGCGAAATCGCGCGCGTCCTCGGGCGCGATTTTCCCCGCCGGAATGGGGCGGTTTCTTGTGCGCGTCATCACCGCGTCGATGTCGCGATCCGTCCACATATTATACGCGCCCGACGCCCCCGCTCCGACCGCCAGCAACAGCACCGCCAGCGCAGCCAGAAACGGATGCAGATGCCCCGGCGCCGCCACCATGCCCGCCACGCCCGAGAATACGACCAGCGTCATGACGCGCGGCTTGAGCAGCGTGAAATAATCGCGCAGCGTGTTGGCGCGCAACGCGGTATTTTCGGCGGCAAGAGAAACGGTGCTCATAAGGGCCGACGATACCATGCCGGACATAAAAGTAAAACCTAATAGGGGACGGGCTGGAGTTCTCTTGAGAAAACATCCTCATGCGCCCTGAGGCGCATATTCTCGTAAAACGCGATAATCCGGGACAGGGCGTCCAGGCGGTCGTCGCCGCTTTCGTCCGGGGTCAGGTGGAAGCGCTCCGAGGCCTTCTTTTTGCACGGCGCGTCCTGCAAGACGGGATGATGCGTCAAATGCCGCCGCTCGGGATAGGAAAACGCGACGGTCGCGCGCGGCCAGACAACAACCGCCCGACCCAGCGCCGCAATAAAGACACGCTGCTTTTCATCGTCGCATAAAAAGGCCAGATCGATCGGGACGCTATGGACGGGCCGATCCTGTGCGGCAGGATTCTCCTGTTCGTATATCTCGACAAGATAAGAGAGGGCCATCTTTTGCTTTCTCCGGAGAAATCAAATTTCTCCAGCGTAAGCGAAAGACCAAAATCCTGCAATATGAAATCCCGTTACGGTATCAGGCCCGGCTTACTTCAGCGTCGGCTGGATCTCGAACTGGTGGAAGGGCACGGGGGATGGCAGCGTCCATTCCAGCGTGTCGGCACCCTCGCCCCACGGATTGGCGGGGGCTTTTTTGCCCCAGAACAACGTCCACAAAGCCAGCCCCAGCCAAAACACGGTGGCGACGCCCGTAATGGCCGCGCCGACCGAGGAGACGTAATTCCAGCCCGCCAGATAATCCTGATAATCGGGATAGCGGCGCGGCATTCCGGCAAGGCCCAGGAAGTGCTGCGGGAAGAACAGTGTGTTCACGCCGACAAAGGTCGCCCAGAAATGCAATTTGCCTGCCCATTCGGGATATTGGCGGCCCGAGATCTTGCCGATCCAGAAATACCACCCCGCAAACAGCGCGAAGACCGCGCCCAAACTCAGCACATAATGGAAATGCGCCACGACGTAATAGGTATCGTGCAGCGCGATGTCGATCCCGGCATTGGCCAGCACCACGCCGGTGACGCCGCCCACGGTGAACAGCACGATGAACCCCAGCGCCCACAGCATCGGCGTTTCAAACGTGATCGAGCCGCCCCACATGGTGGCGATCCACGAAAAGATTTTGATCCCCGTCGGCACCGCGATGACCATCGTCGCCGCGGTGAAATAGGCGCGGGTGTTGATGGAAATGCCGCTGGTGAACATATGGTGCGCCCAGACGATAAAGCCGACCGCGCCGATGCCGACCATCGCATAGACCATGCCGAGATAGCCGAAGACGGGCTTGCGCGAAAAGGTCGAGACGATGTGGCTGATAATGCCGAAAGCCGGCAAAATCATGATGTAGACTTCGGGGTGGCCGAAGAACCAGAACAAATGCTGGAACAGCAACGGATCGCCGCCGCCTGCGGCCTCAAAGAAATGCGTGCCGAAATTGCGGTCGGTCAACAGCATGGTAATTGCGCCGCCCAAGACCGGCAGCGACAGAATGAGCAAGAACGCCGTCACCAGCACCGCCCAGCAGAAAAGCGGCATCTTGAACAAGGTCATGCCCGGCGCGCGCATATTAAAGATGGTGGTGATGAAATTGATCGCGCCCAAAATCGACGACGCGCCCGCCAGGTGCAGCGAGAAGATCGCCGCATCCACCGCCAAGCCCTGTTGCGTCGAAAGCGGCGGATAAACCGTCCAGCCCGTGCCTGCGCCGCCGCCCGACACGTCGACGATGTTCTGATAGCCCGAGAACAGCAGCAATAAAAACGACGGGAACATCAGCCAATAGGAAATATTGTTCAGGCGCGGAAAGGCCATATCCGGCGCGCCGATCATGATCGGCACGAACCAGTTGCCGAAACCGCCGATCAGGCCGGGCATCACGACGAAGAACACCATGATAAGGCCGTGGGCGGTGATGAACACGTTCCATTGCTGGCCGTTTTGGAAGATGTCCATGCCCGGATGCGCCAGCTCGGCGCGCATCATCATCGACAACCCGCCGCCGATGATCGCCGCGAACACCGAAAAGATCAGGTAAAGCGAACCGATATCCTTGTGGTTCGTCGAACAGAACCAGCGCTGGAAAAATCCGGGGGTGTGCTGTTCGTCGTGTGTGCCGTGTGCCATTTTTCCTTTACTCCTAAAAAATTTTTCTCACCGCAGAGGCGCGAAAGTCTTTTGAAACGCAGAGCTAGACAGAGATAAACAGGGTGTCCCGTTCATGCAGCCTCCGTCAGAGCCAAGCGCTCGATTCCGTTTTTGAGCAGACGCTCATTGAAATTAACAAGAAGTCCGAGGGGCGATTTGGATAAGCGCATATACGTCATCAACTGCGCTTTGTGAATCGGTAATATTTTTTCACAGGATTTTAGTTCTACAATGACTTTTCTCTCCACCCACAGATCAATCTTCAGCCCATTTTCAATTTTTAGACCCTTGTACTGAACGGAGAGCGAAACTTGACGCTCAACATTTAGGCCAGCCTTACTCATCTCGTGAAACAAACAAGCTTCATAGACACTTTCCAGCAGGCCCGGGCCGAAACTCCGATGAACCTCCAACGCAGCATTGATAACGGCCCCCGTAAGTGAAGAGCCGAGATCAGGAAATTGCGCTATGTTATCAGCCATACGGTGTCTCTGTTTAACTCTGTCTAGCTCTGCGTTTCAAAAACTTTTACAGCAAGAGCAAAGCTCATTGCAATCTTCTCTTCGCTTCGTCCCACAGCGCGCGCAGCGTCAGTCTGGGAACTTCGATCTGCGCGTGGGCGTATGGCGTCGTCTGGCTGTGGACAAAGGCAAAGGCGACGGTCGCGTCCTGTTTCATCAACCGAACCCATTCGTCAAATTGCTCCTCGGGGACGGCGCGCACCTCGATCGGCATATAGCCGTGATCCGTGCCGCACAACTCCGAGCATTGCCCGTAATAAATACCAGGCTTCTCGATGCGCATCCAGGTCTCGTTCAGGCGGCCGGGCACGGCGTCTTTTTTCACGCCGAAAGACGGCAGCGCAAAAGCGTGCAACACGTCGTTGGCGGTGATCAGCACGCGGATATTTTTTTCAACCGGCAGCACGACAAAGGCGGGCCGTCCCGAAACCTGATCGTAGGTCGACAACAGACGCTGATAGGTTTTTTCCGCGCGCAGCGGAGCGGCCTCGTTTTTCGGATCGCGCTTGCCTGCGGGCGGCACCAGATGCAGCGCAAATTCCTCGATCTCCTGATCGGGATATTCATAGCCCCAATACCACTGATAGCCCGTGACCTTGAGCGTCAGATCGGGTTTGGACGTCTTGTCCATGTAATACATGAGCGGGAAGGATTCCCACATGATGACCGCGAGGATCAGCACGGGGATGGCCGTCCACACGATCTCGAGCGTGACGTTGTGCGTCGTCTTGCTGGGGGTCGGGTTGGCCTTGCGGCGGAAACGGATGACGGTATAAAGCAGCACGATGGCGACAAAAGCGCTGATCGCGGTGATGATCCACAAAAGCAGGGTATGAAAATCGTTGATGCGGTGCTTGACCGGCGAGGCCGCCTCGGGAAACCAGCTGGCCCAGATGTCGCTATAGGACGCGAAAGCGGGCAAAGCGACAACGGCAAGGATGGCGGCAAAAACAGCGGCAAGCAGCAACGATTTTAGGGTGCAAACACAATTTAACCGCCCTTTATACGCGAAGCGAAAAAGCCGCTCCGCCATGAAAAGGCCGCCGAGCGTGGCGGTTCCCACGGTCAAGGCCTTTGAAGCCGTGGATCGGCTTTTTCGCCGCGCCCTGCGGGTTGGCTGAAAACGCCCGGCCTGCGGCGTCAAAGGCGGCTTGCTGTGGCGCCACCACAGCATCGCCGCTTTTCCTTGCATTCCGAGCGTTTTGAGACCAATAGAAAGGGCGGTTAAATTGTGTTTGGACCCTAGTTTCATATTTTCTTCCGTGCGGCAAAAACGGCGCCCGAACAGGCGTCGTGGTCAATCTACCGCCGATTTTATTAAAAGGAAATAACCTTGACCGTTCTCTGGCCGCTTGACTTCCGCCGCGTATTTGTGTTTCCATATTTTATATGCCCTCGAAACTCGCCCCGCCCGAACTGCAAGACGATCCGCCCGTCGGCGACTATACCGACGCGCTCAACAACCAGATCATCGATCTGGCCCTGGCGCGAGACAAGGCCGAGAAAACCTATTTCCGCAAACAGAACCGTGTTATCTACACTCTTTTTATAGCAGGGACTCTTTGCCTCGGCGCGCATCTGCATGACAGCGAGAAGCCGACTCAACCGGGTTTTCTTGGATTTCTTGGCCTTGGCCTGACGGGCGGCGCAGCCACGCAGGCTCTGGTCAACCGTTACACGCGCCGCCGGGGCCTTGCCTATCCGGGAGACAAGGCCTCCGCTTTCGACGAACAGATTTACGACCTGACCGTCGATCAATGGCGCTTTCGCGACATACCCATGTGGAAATACCCCGATACGCCCTTGCAGGCAAAATTCAAACGCAAGGTCGAGCGGACAATCTATTCGTCCTGAGAAAATGCGCGCGAAAACTCAAGGGCCCGTGGTCGGTTGCATAACCAACTCGGGCACGTCGCGCGCCAGAAGCCGCAAGTAGCGCGGCGCGTCATGCGTCCCGGCTTTCGCGTCCCGGCGCAGCAGCATCGCCGCCACCAGATCGAAAGCCTGATAGCATTCATGCATCAGCGCCGCCATCCGCAGGAGCTGGTCGGCGGAAAGCGCATCCCAGTCGGCAATATTGCGTAGCAGCACCGCGTCGCCCCAAAACCACTGGGCCCAGCCGGTATTCTCTTTGCCGTTGACGGATAAAGGCCGGAAAGTGCGCGTCTGGAGGTCGTTCACGCGATGCAGCATGAAGCCTTTTTTACGAAGAAAAATCTCAACCTCGGAAAACAAAGGCTGGTTTTTATACATTTCGAGGAATAGCACCTCGGCATGGACGACCAGAACCTTATCCAGAAGTTTTTCCGCGCCGCGCAGGCACATCAGCTCCGCGCCCTGCACATCCATATGCAGATAGTCGCACGCACCCAGCTCGGGAATGTCGTCGAGCCGCTTGGTCTGCACACGGGTTTCTCTTTCGACGCGCGAATTGACGTCGAGCCAGTCGAAATGACGCAACAGATCCGCGTTCGGCTCATAGAGCGACGACATGGTGCTGCGCACGCATTCATACAAAGTCTGTTCGGTGCCGTCGCCGATCGCATAGGGAAAAAAGCGCAAGGCCTCGTCCTGTTTTTCCTGCAAGGCCTCGAAAGCGCGCGGATCGGGATCAAACCCCGTGACGCGGCAACGCCCATGTCTCAGGAACGAGCCGTAAACCTGCGGGAAGCCTTTGTGGTTGGTCGGATTCGACCCGATCTCGACGATCTCGATGGTCGGAAAATCGGGAAAGCATTCAAAAAAGGAGAAAACCGAACGCATCTCTATTTTGCGCGGCGCATCGCCTCGATCACCGCGTCGGCAAGGCCCGCAGGCGATTTCGACACGACGATCCCGGCCTCTTCCATCGCCTTCATTTTCGACGGCGCATCCCCTTTGCCGCCCGCGATGATCGCGCCGGCATGGCCCATGCGCTTGCCCGGAGGCGCCGACACGCCCGCGATAAAGCCGCCGACGGGCTTCTTGCGCTTGTCCTTTTTCAGGAATTCGGCGGCCTCTTCTTCGGCGCTGCCGCCGATCTCGCCGATCATGATGATGCCTTCGGTTTCTTCGTCGTCCAAAAACAGATCCAGCGCGTCGATGAAGTTCGTGCCGTTCACCGGGTCGCCGCCGATGCCGATGCAGGTCGTCTGACCCAGATTCGCCGCGGTTGTCTGCGCAACGGCTTCATAGGTCAGCGTGCCGGAACGGGAAACAATCCCGATCTTGCCGCGCTTGTGGATATGACCGGGCATGATGCCGATCTTGCATTCGCCGGGCGTGATGATGCCGGGACAGTTGGGGCCGATCAGGCGCGAATTGGAATTGGCCAGCGCGCGCTTGACGCGCACCATGTCGAGCACGGGAATGCCTTCGGTGATCGCAACGATCAGCGGGATTTCCGCCTGAACGGCTTCGAGAATGGCATCCGCCGCAAAGGGCGGCGGCACGTAAATCACGCTGGCATTCGCGCCCGTCTCGCGCACCGCATCGGCCACGGTATTGAACACGGGCAGGCCAAGGTGAAGCTGTCCGGCCTTGCCCGGCGTCACGCCGCCGACCATTTTCGTGCCGTATGCGATGGCCTGTTCACTATGGAACGTGCCTTGCGCGCCGGTGAAACCCTGGCAGATGACTTTGGTGTTTTTGCTTACGAGTACGGCCATTTGTTTTTCCTTACGCGGCTTTCTGTTTCAGAACATTGCCGATTTTCACGGCGGTATCTTTCAAATCGTCGGCGGAAATGATCGGCAGTCCCGACGCGGCGAGAATCTCTTTGCCTTTTTCGACATTGGTTCCCGCCAGACGCACGACCAGCGGCTTGTCCAGCTTGACCTCTTTGGCCGCGGCGACGATGCCCTCGGCGATGATGTCGCAGCGCATGATGCCGCCGAAGATATTGACCAGAATCGCCTTGACGTTCGGATCGGATAAAATCAGCTTAAACGCGATCGTGATCTGATCCTTGTTCGCGCCGCCGCCGACATCCAGAAAGTTTGCCGGTTTTTCACCCGCCAGTTGAATAATATCCATCGTCGCCATGGCAAGGCCCGCGCCGTTGACCATGCAGCCGACATTGCCGTCGAGCTTGACGTAGTTGAGACCCGCTTTGGTCGCGGCCAATTCGATCTCGTTTTCCTCGGTCTCATCGCGCAAGGCCTGCACGTCCGGGTGACGGAACAACGCGTTCTCGTCGAAATTGATCTTGGCGTCCAAGGCCACGACATCGCCCGAGGTCGTCGTGACCAGCGGGTTGATCTCGACGATCGAGCAATCCAGCTCGGTAAAAGCTTTATAGAGATTCATCACCAGCTGTTGGCATTTCTTGTTGGCGTCGCCCTCGAGCTTGAGGCCGAAGGCCACTTCGCGCGCGTGAAAGGCCTGGATGCCCGTCGCGGGATCAATGGCGATTTTCAAAATCTTCTCGGGCGTTTTATGCGCCACTTCTTCGATGTCCATCCCGCCCTCGGTCGAGGCCATGATGGTGATGCGGCTTGTCGCGCGGTCGATCAGCATGCCCAGATAATATTCCTTTTGGATGTCGCACCCGTCGGCGATATAGACGCGGCCGACTTTTTGTCCGCCCTCGCCTGTCTGGATCGTCACCAGCGTGTTGCCCAGCATATTGGTCGCGGCGGTTTTCACCTCGTCGAGGGTTTTCACCACGACCACGCCGCGTTGCGTCGGCACTTCGGTGATCGTGCCCTTGCCGCGTCCGCCCGCATGGATCTGCGCCTTGACGACATAGATCGGGCCGCCCATGGCCTTGGCGGCTTCGACCGCTTCGTCGGGGGTGAAGGCCACCTGACCGCGCGGCGTGTTGACGCCGAAACGCTGCAAGAGTTCCTTGGCCTGATACTCGTGGATATTCATGGCGAATCCTTTTTAAGAAATGCGGATGCGAGGAGGATAGAATACGCCCGTTAATAAACCATCTGGACGGGCGGGAAAAGCCGGAAAAACCCGTTGCAACACCCCCTAAAGACATATTCAAGCCTCTCAGAATACAGTAATGTAACTTTCAATCTTTTTTTCCGGCACCGCACAAGATTGTTAGCATCTGCACAAAAAAGTGGGAATTTTATTGCATTTTAACTTTTGAGGTGGTATCCGTATTTCATTGTTCAACTTTAACGGTCGAAAATAGGAAATTGCCCGCGTCACAAAGGGATCGGGCTTTGATGTTCTTCTCGGCCATGGAGACAAGATAAAAATGGAAAAAAACAACCGGAATAATTCTTTGAAAAACACTTTTCAAGACAACACCCAAGAAGTAACGCAAAACAACAACAGGGTGCGTGACTTTGCAAAAATCGAGGCCTTTCTAATCGAGAAAGCTGCCAGAAACGGTTATGCCAACCGAAGAAGAGGGTTTCACTTCGGCGGCTAGGCCTGTCGAGCGAAATCACAAACCAAGCCGCCTGTCACAAGGCGGCTTTTTTGTATGCCTCTCCTGTTCTGGGTCCTTCGGGCTTGACCCGAAGGCCCATGGACCCTCGGAACAAGTCCGAGGGCCCCGGATAATTAGAACGATACAACGCCCAAAAATTGCAGCCACAGCAAAATCGCCGTCGCGGGCGCAGCCGCTGCGCCAAAGGGCAGATAATAATCCTTGAGCGTGCGCCGCGTCAGCGCCACCACAATCATCCCGAAAGCCAGCAGCAAAAACGCCGCCCCGCCGATCATCAGTCCGACGCCGGCCGGCCCCAGCCAAATTCCGGCGGCGGCCGAAAATTTCACATCGCCCCAGCCGATGCCCTCGACGCCCTTCCATTTCAACGAAACCCAGCGCGTGAGCAGGAAAATTCCGGCACCGCAAAACGCGCCCAGCACCATGTCGGCAAACACAGATTGAATATCACCCGCGTCATACCACTCAACATGAATCAGACGAAAAACAAGACCCAGAACCGCCAAGGCAATGTTGGCGCGATTGGGGAGCAAATAATAGCGCGCGTCCATCCAGGTCAGATAAAACAAAACCGCCGTCGCGAGCGTAAGCAAAGCGACGGCGGTCATGAAAAACATTAGGCGAAAACGTTCCGTGTGGGATTACGGGAACACCCATGTGACGTTGTTCGTGTCGCCGGGGCAAAGCGCCGAGGCCTGGCCGACATTCTGGGGCGGAGCCGCGCCGTTGACCGAGTCAACCTCGGCCGGATCGGTAACCGCCATCACCAGCTTGATGCATGACGCCTTGGGCACGGCGTCAAACTGGATGGTCAGCGAGTCCACCGCACCGTTGACCGTCAGCGCGGTGTTCCACGGCGTTCTCTGGTTGGCGGTGCGCAACACGCCCATATTCACGAGCATGGCGTTATTAATTCCGGTATAACCCTCGCCCGCGCTCTGCTGCGCGACGACGGCCGATTCCTGTTTCAGCAAAAGCATGAGGCGAACGGCTTCCGTTGCCCTGTTGCCTTCGGAGACCAGACGATAGGTCGCGATACCGCCGATCAACAGCAGCGCGGCAACGCCGATCACGAGCAACAGCTCGAGCAGGGTAAAACCGCTTTCGCGATTCAGATTCATGGTCTTCATAGATGTCTCCTCCGGACAAGGGGTCTAAACACGTGAGCGACGAGGCGCGTTTCTTTTCCAAGCCTTAGCACGCGCCGCAACGTGCGACAAGTCTGCCCCGAAACTGTTAATGCCGCGTAAAGAAACAAAAAGGTCCTCAAACAGCCCGTGGCAGACAATACAGCAATTTTGTCACAAATTTATGACAAAATCATTACATCTCTAGCGCGGGGCGTTGGCCGAATCCTGAATCTGCTGAACCACGCCGAAAATCGACGACACCAACAGGCCGATCGTCACCGCGATCAGCACCAGCGCAATCGTGTTGAGTATTTTCATCGCCGCCACAACCTTGCCCTCGACCTCGCCGACCCATTCGCGCGTGATCGTAGCCAGATTCAGCTCAAATCCCTTGAGCGTCGCATAGATGCGCAGATCGTCGATCAGCTCACCCTCGGGAAAATTATGTCCGGCGCGGTTGAGGGACTCGCCCAGATTATGCCCGGCTGATAACTGCCGCGAAACGGCCACAATGCGTTCCTTGAGATAAGGCGAGGCGCGGGCGGCCAGACGACGCAGCGCGACATCGTCCAATTTGACGCCCGACGACATCAACGCCGCCACCGCCAGCAAAAAACTCGACCCCTGCCACATACGATAGATACTCCAGGGCGCAATGCCTTCGACCAGAAGCCGTGTACGCCCTGTCCAGCGCGGCATGGAAAACGCCACAACAAAAACAATCCCAAGCATAGTTGATAAATAAACCAGACCGTTATCGCGGATGGATTCCGTCAGCGATGCGACGAAAGCCGCCGCGCCCTGCCATTCCTCGACAGGCAAAACCTCGGCAAAAGCCGGAATGATCTTGTGCGACGCCATCACCAGCGCCGCGCACAGCACGGTGATCAACAAGACGGGATAGGAACCGGCGCTGATGATCGCACCCTTGACGCGGCGCGCCTGCGCGACGGCTTCGGCGGCATTCATAAACGATTCCTCGAGACGGCCCGAATTGCCGCCCGATTCCAACAGCAAGGATTCGCTGCTGGGCACGAAGGGCGCGACGCATTGACCAAAATTCACACCGTTCTGAATACTCGAGCGCCAGCGGCGAAGCAGGGCGGCCGTGCCGACATGGCGGCGCTTGCCTTCGATCATCGCGATCTGCTCGAGCGCGCGGTCGAGCGACACCCCGTTTTTCAAAAGCTGTGCCAGCTTGCGATACAGGCGCTCGCGCGCCTTGGCGTTGAATTCCATCGCCAGTTGCAGCTTGAGAAGGCCCATTCCCATCTTCTGCGCTCCGTCAGCGGCGCTTGGGTCGTTGCAGATACCCCAGGACGCGCTCGGCATCCAGCGGCGAGCAAACGCCCTTCATCACAAGGTCGATGCCGTATTCAACCATCGACCGTCCGTTCAACTCATTGAGCCAGTAATCATAGGCGCCCACCTTGTTGTCCTTGCGCACGAAATCCATGAAACCCTCATCGGGCAGGATGATCTCGGCGGCAATGGTGCGGCCCGCATAGCCGGTGAATTTGCACTTCTCGCAACCTTTGGGATTGTGGATGCGCACCGAGTTAAGCGGCACCTCGGCCTCTTCGAGGCGACTGAGCACACCGTGCGGCAAATCGCTGGAATTGATGACGGGGCGTCGGCAATGCGGACAGAGTTTCCGCACAAGGCGCTGCGACACCAGGCCCGTCAGCAAAGTCGGATCGATTAGCTTGTATTCTTCGACGTGCAAGTCGCGCAGACGAAACGGAATAGTAATCGCGTCGTTCGAGTGCAGGGTCGTCCAGACCTGGTGACCGGTCATCGCCGCCTCGAAGGCGAGTTTCGCCGAGGACGCGTCGCGCACCTCGCCGATCATGATGCGGTCGGGGTTCGAACGCAAAGCCGCCGCGATGGCGCGGGTAAAGGCCTCGGCGCGCTCTTCGGAGCTGGCGGCGTTGACGACGGGCATCTGCACCGCGCCGGGGATCGGGTATTCGGGTGGATCCTCGACAGTAAAAATGGCGATGTTGTTTTTATATTCTTTCAGGATCGCCAGAATATTCCGCTGCAAGGTTGTTGACTTCCCGTGACCCGTGGGGCCGGCAACAATATTGATGCCGAACGGTTTAGCGCGCAGGAACTCGAAATCCTCGACCTGTTCGGGCGCAAAGCCCAGATCGCCGATATCGCCCTTGGTGTTGTCATCGCTGTCATACAGTAAACGAATAATCAGCGCGCGACCGCCATAGGTGGTCGGGTTGAACTGCATACGAAGCGAGATCACGCCTTCGGGCAGGCGCAAATCCTTGCGGTTGGAACAGCGCGCGCCCTGATATTCATAGGGCTGATAGTTGACGTCGGACGCATCCGCCATGGCAAAAGCGGCGGCGCAGAAAGAGTGCCCGTATTCCGCGGGCCAATCGGCAATATGCTGCATTGAACCGTCAATCCGCGCGCGCACCGAGCACGAGGTCTCGCCCACCACAATATGAATATCCGAGGTGCGACGCTTGGACAGCATACTCACCAGCTCCAGCACCTCACGGCGCATCCGCGCAGAATCGCGCACACCCCCCGCGGCGCTGTTTTCCCGTCGCGATTCGTAACAGGTGGAAATAACCCCGATATCGACCGGCTGCACATTGACGTTTTCGAACCCGGCGAGGCGCACTTCTTCAATGAAGGAAATCACCTGCGGATTGGCCACGTGCGATTTGGACACCAGCAAGCGTCCATCTTTGTAGAACGCTACCAATGCGCGAAAATTGTCGCCGCGGTCAAACGGGCCGCCCTCGACCGTCAGCGGCGTATTGTCGTCCCAGGCAGTGGTGCGTAGCGGCTTGAGCATGGCGTTCAGCGTTTTTCCGTTTCCTCAACCTGTTCCCAGGATAGATCTTCGGCCTTACCGTTTTGTGAAATTGTGACCCCCTTGACGGAAATGCTTGTTACCGTCGGACCATCGGGCAAGGGATCGCCCGTTCGGACATTGACCAGCACGCCCTTGCCGTCGGAAAGCTGCGCGCGCATGGCAACCCCCTGTCCCCATATCTTACGCACCTTCCATTGCGGCGCAGCCAGGCTTTCCAGCGTCGGCGCCATCGGCGCGGCGCCCGGCGTAACTACGCGCGTCTCGCCTGGCTTCAGGCTGGCTGTATCAATTCCGCCCACCGGCGGCAGCGACGCGGCGGGCAAAGGCGGAATACCGCCCAAGCCGCCTGGCATTTCCGGATTGGAAGGATTGCGGATCTTGTCGAGCATTTTCTCGCGTTCGGTAGCCACCTCGTCAAGTTGCCGGAGAAGCTTGGCGCGCTCGACACACAAAGTCAGTCGGTCGATATCCGCCTGCACACCGGTCATGGAATCCGGCGGCGTCCGCACCAGCGTGTCGGCGGCGGGACACAAGACCGCGGCGGCCTCAACGTGCCACGGCGCAAACAGCAACAACAAGAAAAGGGACAGGCGCAAAATCATGGGTTTCCTCCCGTGGGTGGCGTGGCAGGAACGCGCGGCGTCCCCACCCTTCTGGCGGCAGCCGCTTGTGGCCGCGCATTGGTCCATTTGATCTTATACTGCCATACCGCTTGCGGGATGCGCCACTCGATTTGTTGCAATTCAAGCCCCGGCTTGTTCAACGCAGGCGCAATGCGCTCGGGCGAAAAACCGTTGTTAAACTCAATCTCTCGTTATGGGGGCGGGGGGGGGGTTGGCGTAGGTTCCGGCATGGTGGCAAAGCGCTGCGCCTTTGGCGGCGGCGGCGCAACGGGCGTCACCGGCTTGACTTTCACCGCGCCCAAGGGCTGAAGATCGCTCTCCAACATTACCAGCGCGTCATCCTGAAACGGCAGACTGTCCGGCTGAATCATGGGCAAGCGATCCTCGGCCAATGACGCGCGCAGGACGCGTTTGTCAAGCGTGACCCGAACATTCGCCGGCCATTTCGTCGCCCCGGCCTCGCGCGCAGAGGCCAGCGTCCCGCCGAATTGCATCCACAAGAATGCCGCCGACCCTTTTTGGCAGGTAAATTTTTCAGGGCGCCAACCGGGCAGGGGCACCATCAACGTTGCCGCCGCATTGCCGCAATACTGGATCAGCTGTCCCGGCGCCACAATCTCGAGCGTATCGGCGGCAGGTTTTTTCAGCACCGCAGCCGGACGCGGCGTCACCGGCTGGCGCGAGACGGGGGCGACCGGCGTCGGCGTGACCACCGTTGTCAGCATCATCCCCGCCATGACCATCAAAATGCCGCCCAAGGCCGCAAAAACAAGATTGCGACGCTTGGCTCCGCCGAACACGGCAGCCATATTGCTTGCCACCAAGGTTGTCGAGGCAAAATCGTCGAGGACGCCCTTCAGAGGCAGCTCACGTGACACGGCCTCACCCAGACGCCATTTGGCGGGCGCATAGGCGTGCGGCCAGTTGTGCTTGGTCATTTCATCCTGAAAGACGTTATACGCATCTTCCTCATTGGCAAAAAAGCGATCACCGTGCGGCATGATCGTGTCCGAGCGCACCTGGACATACCACCAGCCGTTATCGGCTTCGAAGACGCCGTGCCATTCACCGACAAGCTGATCGGCGACCATAGCGGCCGCGACCGGCATCCCGCGGCGATGCCCCTGGGCCAGCGTGCCAAAACCCTGCTGCTGCGAAATATGCAAGCGGTTGCAATAAAAATCCGCGTGCGTGTTCTTGATACGTTCCTGCAGCAAGGCCTTGCTCGCCTCTTCCTGCACGGTGAACCACAGCAGACCGACCGCATAGGAGCGGCCGTTATAGATCAAAACGCCGGGTGAAACGGGTTGTTGCATTTTCGGCGACCTCTACGGTCGTATCACGTTGACAGGCTCTTCCGGCAACAGGCGCGCATGGATCAGCAGCACGCGCACCTCGCGCCCCTGACTAAAGCGTTCGCCGCCGCCCAGAAGCCAGTTGTCGGGTCGGCCCACGCCGTCCTGACGGTTGTCGGCGGATTTCTTTTCAAACCCGGCCAGCACCAGCGTCTCGCCGGTCTGGAGCACAGCGTTCTGCAGGAAACCGGTAGAGTCCACTTCAGGAAGTTGCAGCGACGAACCACCCGAGGTGAATTCGCGCAGCTGCACCAGATCGGTAATCCCCAGCGCGATGCGCAGCATGATGCGATCCTGTTCGATGACGCGCGGCAGAATGTTCATGGACAAGCCAATATCGAGCGTGCCCGGCTCCAAGGTCGTAGACGAGGCGCCATCCGTGGCCGAACCCGACACGCGCGCGACATAGGCGCGCTTGGTCGCCACCTGAAGCGGCGCAGGCTGATCGGACAGGGTCACAAGATTGCCGGAATATTCCACCGAAACTTTTTCGGCGACCGCCGAAAGCGCGTTGATCACGAATTGCGTGCTGCCCGTCGTGCCCAGCTCGTCGGGGATGCCGCGCAGCAGCCCGGCCGTGACGGCCCGCGTGCCTTCGGTCGTGCCGCCCGAGGAAAAGACGAAGGGCTGGTTGTTGAAAGCCTCTTTCAGCACCAGATCCATATCGAAATTGTTGTTATGCGCCTTGGACAGCTTGACCGAAAGGATCTGGGCGTTGATCGCCACGCGCCGCAGACGCAGCTTGTTCTGTAGGCGCAAATAATCTTCAACGGCATTGACCGCCGAAGGCAGGCCGGCCACCGTGATCGTGCCCGAGGCCGGCGAATAGCTGGCGCGCGCCTTGCTCGAGACGATGGTGTCGATGGCTTTTTGAATTTCATCCCACATGGCAAGCTTGCTTGTGCTGTCCACGGATTGCGAAGGCAGGCCGCTATTGCCGCTCTCGCCGCCGGTCTTCACGCTGCCGCCGACATCGATGCTGCCCGCCAGCGCGTGCAGCATAAAGGTGCGCACAATCTGTTGGTTGATCCGGATGGCGTTGCCGTTATAACGCCACTCGGCGTCAAAGCGATCGGCGATCTGGTCGAGAAGGTTGGACAATTTGCCTTGCCAGATCATGCGCCCGCCCGTCACCTCAAGGCCGTCGGCGGGTAAAAACGTGGCTTCGGCCATTTCGCTTCCGTTCGCGCCGGAAGAAGACGACGAAGACGGGGCGGTGGCTTTTTCCACCGTGACGCGGATATCGGTCGCCGCCTGAATGCGCGACGCCACCTGCTCGAGCGTCAATGGACGTTCAAAGGTCAGGACCAGCGCGCCCGGATCTTCCAGAGCGGCGGGCAAAGCCTGTCCGCTTTGTGCCGGAATGGCCTGCGCGCCGAACCATGGCGTGTCTTCTTCAATAAGGGGGGAGGGCGGGGGACGGTCGACCGGCGGCGCAATGCGCTGGAGCGCGGCATCGCTTGTGCTTGTAATGTCCTGAATATCCGCACGCGCGGCCTCGCGGTCGGCCATACAGGCCGTCAACAACAGGCACATCATGCCAAGTCCAAGCGCGCGCGGAAAATTCATCATGATGCCCCATCCTGCCGCAGAGTGGTTAACGAGGCAATAATTGCCGCCAGCGCCCGTAAAGGAGCTATATGTCAATTTTTTCGATCAGCGCGGCGAAATCCGCCAGCGTCTCGGGCAAGCTCTTGCCCGACGAGCCGCCGGAAGCATTGAAATGCCCGCCGCCATTGTAATGCGCCGCGGCGAAATCGCGCACCGAGAAATCACCCTTGGAACGGAACGAGGCGCGCACCGCGCCGCTACTCTCATAGAAGAACGCCGACATGACGACACCGCCGACCTTGAGACCCTCGTTGATGATCTCGTCGATATCGGCCTTGGTCGCGCCGAAACGTTTTTGCTCGGCATCGGACAGGCTCATCCGCGCGATCTTGCCGTCTTTGATGATTTGCAGCTTTTCCGACAGGACAAAGCCGCGCAGGCGCAGCGCTGAAAGCGTCATATTCTCGTAAACACGCCCGTAGATCTCATGCGCCTGCGCGCCGCGCCGCATGAGATCCGCCACAATATCGTGCAGCCGCGCCGTCACCGACTTGAAGCGCAGCCCGCCCGTATCCGTCATAATGCCGCAATAAAGCGCGGCGGCGATCTCCGCATCAATCGCATCCGTCCACGTCATGGCAGCGGCAAAATCATAGACCATCTGCGCCGTGGCGGCGGCCGTGGTGTCGGAAAAAACAAGGTCGCAGAAATCTTCGGGCTCGAGGTGATGATCGATCAGGATTTTCGGCGCGGCGCAGGCCTCGACCACCGCAAAGGCGTCCTGCCCCTGACGGCGCGCGCCGAAATCCAGACAAAACAGCGCCTGCGCTTCGGCGGCGGCAGCCAGCGCGCGTTCGCGGGCTTCGGAAAACACGGCGATCTCCGCCGCGCCCGCCATCCAACGCAAATTGGCCGGCATCGGGTTGGGCGTCACCACCGTCACGGCGTGGCCCTTTTTCTTCAGAATTCCCGCCAGCCCCAGCGACGACCCGATGGCGTCGCCGTCGGGGTTGTAATGGGTGACAATCAGGATTTTTTTGGGTGCCGCCAACAACTCGCGTAGGCGGGAAAGGGCGGCAGGATCGGTAAAAGCGCTCATGCGCCCATCCTACAAGCCGCAAAGGCGAAGATAAAGACACTATGAAACAACCCCGAAAAGCGCATGGAACAACATTTAACGGTTGTTTTTCCTTGACGGCTGGCACTTTGCCCTTAGAGTCTAGAAACCGATTCCCGTTAACTTTTGAACTGAATAAGAGAGGTTGAGCATGTCAAAACCGCTCATGCCGAAAGCCACGGCTGTATGGCTTTTGGACAATACGACCCTGACCTTTGACCAGATCGCAGCCTTCTGCGTCCTGCACCCGCTGGAGATCCAGGCGATCGCCGATGGCGACGTGGCTGGCGGCATTGTCGGCAAGAGCCCGATCATTCAGGGCATTCTGACCGAAGAGGATATCAAGGCCTGTGAAGCCGATCCGGAAAAACGCCTGAGCTTTGTCGCCTCGGATATGCCCGAAGTGCAGCGCCGCGCCAAAGGGCCGCGCTATACCGCCGTGACCAAGCGCGCGGACAAGCCCGACGGCATCGCCTATCTGATCAAGACCTATCCGGACATTCCCGACAGCCAGATCGCGAAACTGCTGGGCACGACCAAGGCGACGATCAACAATATCCGCGACCGCACCCATCCGAACATCACCAACATCACGCCGACCGATCCGGTGCAGCTGGGGCTTTGCTCGCGCGCCGATCTGGATGCGCTGATTCAAAAGGTCGAGGCCGCGAAATTGCGCAAGGAAAAGAAAGCTGCACGCGAAGCAAAGAAAGCCGCCAAGCTGGCCGAGGCCGAACAAAACGCTCCGGCTGAAACGCCTGCGCCGGAAAC
>CBFGSX010000020.1:0-18422 GCA_965651535.1 uncultured Alphaproteobacteria bacterium
GTGATCTCGGCGGCCATTTCGGGGTTGAACACGGCATCGAGAAAATTCGGCACGCTGCCGCGCAACGCCCGATACTCGGGCAGATACCGCCCCGCCTGACGCATCAGCCAGACAGGGGTCTCTTTTGGCTTTTCGCCCCTCAGAGCCTGAAGAAAGAAACTCATGGCGCTACCCTAGCCATAAGCCCCTCCCCTGAAAACTCCTTTTAATAAAGGTTGGGGTAGTGGGATACATGAATTCCGTGGATAAGTTTGCACACAGGCTTGTCCACACCCGCCTGTGGACGGGATTCGGACGCGATTCCAGATATTTTTGCGCCACTCTTCGCGTAAAATGCCCCTGATCCCTGTCATAAGCCTTGTTCACGCCCGCAAGCTGATATAAAATGACTGCTATCTTTCCGACCCCAAAGGATAAATCACAATGCATAAATTGCCCTGGCAGGACATCGACCCCGAAGACGTGCCGCGTCTGGTCGCCGAGCTGAACCGCGAGCTGAAGGAAAAACAGTTCGACCCGAACACAACCGTGGCCCGCCGCCAGGAATTGCCCTTTTATGCCGAGTATGAGCTGATCGAGTTTGTCGACAACGCCACTTCGAACCCGACCTTCAAGCGCCGTGTCCTGTATCGTCCGGGGGATTTCAACGTCCTGAACTGGACGAACGGGCCGATCTACACGACCAACGAAAAGGCGCCGATCAACGTCTCCGAAGACAACGCCGCCACCTATATCAAGTTCTTTTTCAATTTCGTCAAAGGCCGTCACGGCCGCTTTGTCATCGTCGAGACTATCGACGAGATTGCCTGGGCGGGCGCCGTGCCCGACAAGGGCAAGGAGGCGGTCGGCAAGATCGTCAAGCCCGTCTCGGTCACGTCGAACGAGGACGGCAAGATCACCCTGCTCGCCTTTATGGTGTTCAAGGATTCGCTGTTCCGCGCCAATGTCCATGTCGAACGCGACGGCATGGTGTCGCTGTCGGACGAAGCCCTCGTCATCGAAGGGATGCCGATCACCGAGGACGCGGTGCCGGACGAAGGCTAGATGTCTCAAAAAGGACTGATCGTCGTTGCGCTTAAAAAGGCGTTCAGACCGCCGCCGGAAATGGTTGAGAACGTCCGAGCCATTCTGGGGCAATATGATATCGTCGCCGCTTCCCAATTTTTGAACAAGTCCGGCAGCCATTATGAAGAGCGAATGGGCTACACGGAATGTCGCTGGGCAACGGAAGAAGCGGATATCGTCATACCTCTCAGCCCACAGGCCGTTTTTGATCGTGGCGGCTATACCTTGCAATCCGCACATGTTTCATGGTTGAAGAAACAAAACGTCGCATGCTGGGACGTCGTCGGTTGCGACACGGATGCAGGTGTTTTGGCGACGTGTTTCGCCTTGTGGGACAATCAAATCGTTTTCAGGGTCTTGAAGGATTTATGCCACAGCTCCGGCGGACCGGAGCTTCATCAGGCCGCGCTGAAAATAATATCGCGCAACTTTGCCCAGAAATTCTAGGCCTTGCGCAGCATCGCCGCGTTGAGACGCTGTTGCACCAGCGCCAGATCCGGCACACCGGTTTTCTTGCATTGCGATTCCAGATAGAGCAACTCGCGCAGCACGCGGTCGATGAGATTCAAATTCCACCCGCGCAGATGGCGCACGAAAAGCGGCTTGGTCTTGAAGAAAAGCGGCGGGCGGATCTTGGCCAGCGCCTCGTCCTGCGACGCGCCGGATTTCATCGCGGCGGAAGCCGTGCGCAATTTATAAAAATACTGCTGCAGCGCGCGCAGCACGGCGACGATCGACGTGCCGGATTCGCCCAGGGAATTCAGCACGCGGTCGAAACGCGGCAGATCGCGGTCGCAGGCCGCCTGCACCGCGTCGTCCAAGGCCTGTTCGGCCTGATCGACCAGCATCGCCTCGACGTGTTCGGCACGGATGACGGGTTTGTCGCCGCCGACATAGTCGATGAATTGCTGGATAATGCCGTTCAGCGCCGTGGTGTCGCCGCCCAGTTTATCAAGCAGGACGGGCAGGGCGTCGCGCTCGAGCGCCGCACCGGAGTGTTTGAACTTGTCCTGCACGAAACGGGCGAGGGCTGGGCCGTTCAATTCGTAACAGGGCAGGGAGGCGACACAATCCGATTTCTCGGCCAGCGCGCGCAACGCGCTTTTCGGCGTGAGATTCTCGGATTGCAAAATAATGAAATGCCCCGCATCGGGCGCGTCCAACGCCTCTTGCAGCGCGCGCGCCTGCCCGTCGCCGGCGTCCTTGATGTGCAGGACTTTTTTGGCGGCGAAGAAACCGAAGCTGGACAATTCTTCGGCGATGCGGCCCGGGTTGTTTTTCAGCTCGTCGGACGGGATCACGACAAAAGAGAAATCGTCGCCGCCATCGGGCAGCAGCGCGCGGCGCAAAGTCGCCACCGCCTCGTCGGCCAAAGCCGCGTTTGGCCCATAGACCAGAACCCCGCGCAGCCCCGCCGGGGGCTTGGCGGCGAATTGCAAAGGATCGCCCGAGATTTTCATGGGGAAATCATAGGCTTTCCCGTAATAAACGCCAACCGGGTTATTTTGTTACAAGATTATAAGGTTGCGGCTTGGTTTATATTTTTGTTATATAGACATAGTGTGATTCGGAGGAGTGGCGGCATGAAGCGTTTTCTTACAACCTCTCTGTTTTGTATCGGGGCCCTTGCGGCGCTTGCGCAGCGCGCGGAAATATCGTCCTGCGACGACGGCCCGGAAGTAGATGCGCCGGAGGTCACCAAACTGTTTGAAGAAAACTTCCCGGAATACGGCCCGGTCAAGTGGCGAAACGTTGCCATGGCCCCGGGCGAGTTTTTTCTTCTTAGCGATGCCATCACCAAGGAGCAAAAAGATGTCGGGCAAAGCATCCGCGTGATCGGGCAGGATGACAATGGCGACGGCATCCTGCAGAAAAACGAAATACGGAATTTTGGCTTTACCGCTCAGAACCAGTTCAACCGCAATATGCAGGAAGATTTGTTTTTTGAAACAACGCCCGAGGGCTGGAATCTGAAAAAAACCATTTATGTGCGGGTGGATCCGTCGACAATGGGCGCAAAATACGGCGTCTACCGCTCTCTGACGGCCATTCGTGAGATAAAACTCCACCGCTTTGTTGAAAACGAAAAAGGCCTTGACGGTGCGCTGGAAAAAGCCCGGGAGACGCTGCACCCCGCACCCAAATCCGCGCATATGCATGGGATCAAGGTAATTTGAGGTTGCTTTTTCAACAGGGACAGATATGAGGAATATAATGGCTGCCGCGCTTTTTATGTGTGCCGCCGCCGCGCACGCCCAGCGCCTCGATCCCTCCGAGCCGTATGATGCGCTGGAATTTTTCCGCGAACAGATTCCGCAATTTGCCTATGTCCCGATCTCGCATTTGCGCACGGACAGCGCGCGAACGGTTTACGGCTATATCAACGATGAATCGTGGGAGCAAGACGGCATGGCGCCGGTCAATATCACGATCAAGGGGACAAACCGCAACGGCGACGACGCCTTTACATGGGACGAGATCGATGTTGTCAATTTTCGCGTGCGTGACGCAGCCGACAGCATTCTTTATCACGAGATACAGGCCGACTGGGAAGAGGACGGCTCGGTCGAGGTGACGATGCAGGGCGTGGCGTATATTTTCGGGCCGTTCCGCCACAACAAGCGCAGCGTCGTTTTTCCTGCCGCCCATAGCCGCCGCGATATTTTTTCATTCCTGCGCGAGAACATCCCGACGCCGCAAGGGTTTTAGACTCAGGGCCGCGGCGTATCGCTGTCCGGGCTGCGCCGCGCCACGGCCGCAAGCGAGGCGGACTGGAAAACCTCTTTCTCGGCGTGGTGTTTGGGCTGTGTTATTTCTTCGGCTTCGTCGTCCCAAAGCGGGCGGCGGATCAGGTAGATGGGATGGGCGTAAACCCCCTTGTAATCGGCCAAGGGCACGATGGTTTTTGCCATTTTGGTGAACATGTCGCACAGGATCTCCGTCGAGAGCTCGGTCTTTTTCCTGTGGGAGAAATTCTCGTAAAAGGTGTTGAACTTCCCGAAATAGGGGGATTCATCGATCACGTAGATGTCATTGGCGTATTTCAGGTTCACGCGATATGACGAAGTTTCGGGATCCTCCGGATCGGCGCCCCAGCGGCGCATTTGCGCGTGATAAGGCGCGTCCGGATAGCCGTAATGGAAAGACTGATAGGCCATATCGGGAATGCGGCACCCGGCATAATCTGCCTTGCAAAAAGCCTCCTGCCCCAGGGGCAGGATGTCTGAACCGTCCCACGCCGTGTTTTTTTCCTCAAGCGACACGATCAGCGGCGGCACGAATTCCGGCACAGGCAGGCGCGCGGGTTTGGCATGCGCGGCCCAGACGGCAAAACCGTTTTCATGATCGGGAAGGCTTTTCTTCAGGCGTGCCGTCTCGCCGCCAAGGTAATTGGCAAAAAGGGAAAAAATAAAATCCTGTTTAAAGGAGGTGCGCTCGTCGCCTTCGGGCGCGTATTCGCGCGTGTTATAAGGCTCGGCACAATAAGAATCGCCTTGCGCGGCATAATAAAGATGATCGCGCGGCAGAACCCGTTCCCGCGCATTCATACAGGCATTGCTCAGGAATTTTTTTTCGTCCCGCGACCAGTCATCCCCGATATAGCGACGATAACCGCCCGGAAACGCATCGCCCTCCAGCGTCAGGGAGTGTCCCGGCACGACCAGACGGCTGGTGTCGAAAGCGACGCGCGCCCCGTCCGCGCGCCAGGCGGTGCGGTTTAGATTGACTTGCCATTTTTGACCGGGAAGTCCGCCGACGATTTTCACCGGACAATGCACCGGGGAGTCGACGGGATTTTCGGAAGCCTGAAAGGTCACGTCGATTCCGGGAACGTCCCAGCCTTTGCGGGACAAAGTCAGGATCAGGTTTTGGACCGCCGCGTCGATAAGGGGGTAAGCGGTGTGGGTCGGGTGTTTTTCCAGCCCTATATCGTGGGCAAATTCATCGTCTCCCGGAAGGATATAACGCGCTGCTGCGCCTGTGCGCAGGTAATTGTTTTTGTAGAAAATCGGCATCAGGCAAGGCTCCGGCAAAGGTCTTGGGAAAGGGTTGTGCGCGCCCGGGGCGCATGACAGCGGAAGCGGTCGAAATTATCGCGCGTTGTCTGGATCAGGTTTTCGTTTTTCCCCGAGGGGTACAGCATGTCGCAAGGAAGCACAACATCGTAGCCCCCCAGATGCCCGGCGTCTTTTACGGTGTCAAGGACACAAGCATCCGCATAAAGCCCCGTCACGATCAGCGTATCGATTTTTGAGAGACGTAAAGTGTGATGAAGGGAGTTTCTTCCTTTGTCCCCGAGAGCAGAGCGGCCGTTTTTAATGAACAGGCGGTCGCCGTGCCGCACTGGGTGTAATAAATCGGCTCTTGTGGTTTCTTTTCCGTTGCGCGTTATCACCCCCTGTTTGTTGAGACGAAATGCGTGCATATGGGCGTGAATATCGCGTCGATCCGCCGGGCTCATGTCATTTTGATAGGCGCCATGCGCTTTGTGTGAAAAAGCCACGTGGACGACCGGAAGGGAGAAATGCCGCAGCCGGGTAAGCGTGTCGCAATAGGCGGCGGTAAAAGAATCGAAAACGGCGATCTGGTCTTTTTGTTGATCCAGCCCCAACCATTTGCGGAACAGATATTGATGGTCGATAGACAATACGGCGACGCGGCCTTGCGCATGGCGCGCTTTTAACGCGGACAGGGTTAGGGGTGATGCGCCCCTATCCGAAGGAATAGTGTGGCCTGCGGCATGGCCCAGAGAATCGTCCCCAAACAGCAGCATAGTGGAAGTCCCCTCTCCAAGACATAAGAAGGGAGGAGCGTATCTGGGTAATATGTTAATGTCAAGCGGCTTTTTCGGCGGCGGTTTTCTCTTCCTCGACGCGCTTGAGCCAGTTTTCCAGCCAATGAATGTCGAAATTGCCGTCGATGAAGTCCGGCTGGACGATGATTTTCTCGTGCAACGGGATATTGGTGAAGATGCCGTCGACGACGAATTCCTGCAAGCAGCGCTTGAGGCGCATGAGGCACTCGTTGCGCGATTTGCCCGACACGATCAGTTTGGCGATCATGCTGTCGTAATATTGTGGCACGCGATAGCCGTCATAGACCGCGCTGTCGACGCGCACATTGAGCCCGCCGGGGAAATGCGTTTCTTTCAGCAATCCGGGGCTGGGCGCAAAGGTCTCGGGGTGCTCGGCGTTGATGCGGCACTCGATGGCGTGGCCCATCAGCTTGATATCTTCTTGTTTGAAGGACAGCTTCGCGCCCGATGCGACGCGGATCTGTTCGCGCACAAGATCGATGCCGGTGATCATTTCCGTGACCGGATGCTCGACCTGGAGGCGCGTGTTCATTTCCATGAAATAGAATTGACCATCCTCGAACAGATATTCGATCGTGCCCAATCCGCAATAACCCAGTTTCGCGGCGACCTTGGCCGATAACTCGCCGATATATTGGCGCTGTTCGGCATTGAGCGCGGGGCTGGGCGCCTCTTCGACGACTTTTTGGTGTTTGCGCTGGATCGAGCAATCGCGCTCGCCGAGGTGAATAGCGTTGCCGTGATTATCGCCCAGAACTTGAATTTCAATATGGCGCGGACGGGTAAGGAATTTTTCCATGTAAAGCGTGTCGTCGCCGAACGCGGCTTTGGATTCCGCGCTGGCCAGCTGGAAGGCCTGTTCAATCTCTTCCTCGCTGCGGGCGATCTTCATGCCCTTGCCGCCGCCGCCCGCCGCCGCTTTGAGCAAAACGGGATAGCCCATTTCAGCCGCGGTTTTCTTGGCGTGCGCAATGTCTTTGACCGCGCCATCGGAGCCCGGCACGACCGGAAGCCCCAGCTCGGCTGCGGTTTTCTTGGCGACGACCTTGTCGCCCATCTTGGAAATAATCTCGGGGTTCGGGCCGATCCACGTAAAGCCGTGATCGGTGACCATCTGTGCGAACTCGGCTTTTTCGGACAGGAATCCGATACCGGGGTGAATCGCGTCGCAACCCGTAATGCTGGCCGCCGTCAAAATGGCAGGCACATTCAGATAGGATTCTTTGGACAGCGGCCCGCCGATGCACACGCTCTCATCGGCCAGACGCACGGCCATGCTGCTCTCGTCGGCGGTGGAGTGCACGACGACGGTTTCAATGCCCAGCTCTTTGCACGCACGTAGAATGCGGAGTGCAATTTCACCACGGTTTGCGATGAGAACCTTCTTGAACATAACGATCTCCTAGACCGTCACCCCGGCGAAAGCCGGGGTCCACGCTGCAACACAACGATGGATTCCGGCCTGCGCCGGAATGACGACACGGGAAAAAATGAAAAACATTATTCAATCACCACCAGCGCCTCGCCGAATTCGACGGGCTGGGAATCGGAAACGAGAATCTGTTTGACCGTTCCGGCTTTGGGCGCCTTGATCGGGTTCATAACCTTCATCGCCTCAACGATCAACAGCGTGTCGCCCGCCTTGACGGCTTTGCCCACTTCGATGAAAGGGGCCGCGCCGGGGCTGCCGGACAGATAGACGGTGCCGACCATTGGCGAGGTAACGGCATTCGGGTCATTTGCTGTAGGGGCCACCGCAGACGCGTCGCCCGTCATGATCGGCGTGTTCACGGATACGCTCGGCGCAGCAGCAGCCACGGGGGCGGGGGCGCGGTTCACGCGGATGGCGCGATCCTCGCCGTCGGTGATCTCGATCTCCGTCAATTTTGTCTCGTCCAGCAATTTGGCGAGCTTGCGGATGGCGTCTTCGTCGATTTTGAACGTCATATGGGAATCCTCATTATTGTCGGGGGACTATAGCGAAAGGATATGCCTGCCGCAACATCTCCAGAGAGGCGGGGTTAAGACAGGTTAACAGGAAACAGGCTTTTTTCACAGGGGTTTGCGACGCCCTCAGTCGGGCCGATAGGTAATCGGTTTGATCGGGACGGTCAGTATTATGCTCCCCGCGCGCCGGAAACGCAGTGTCAGTGACGCATTTTCACCCTCTTTGAGAGGGGTTTTCACCCCGTAAAACATGATGTGATACCCGCCGTTTTTCAGCGCGAGTGTGCCGCGCGCGGGAAGGGGCATTTCGGACACTTGTTTCATCGACAAAATACCGTTTTTGTCTTTTTCGATTGTGTGCAGCTCGGTTTTTGCCGCCCACGGGGCGGAAGCCGCGACCAGCGCGTCATCTTGTCGGGTGGGGTTTTTGATGACCATATACCCGGCCGAGATTTTCGCCGGCGTGGCGCGAACAAAGGCACCGGATACCGGATAGGGAAATTCGCGATTCCCGGCGGTTGCCCAAAGAACCGCTGGCAAGGCGGCCAAAAGAACCAAGGCCGGGAAAAGCAAAAAGAGCCGCTTCATTCCAATAAGCTTAAACAGAATGGGGTAAAAACAAAACACCCAGCACAAGGGCCGGGTGTTTTAAAAGACAGGCGGTGTGGGCACACGTTATTCGGAGGCCTTTTTGGCGTCTTCCTCGGCTTTGGCCTTTTGGGCTTCCTCGAGGAGCTTGCGTGCCTCTTCTTGCATTTCTACGGCTTGCTTTTTCAGCTCATCCACCATTTGCCGGGTTTCAACTCTGGCGGCTTCGAGGTCGGCGGCCGCCTCTTCATCCAGCCCGGAAGGCTGCACAAGGCTGTCCCGGGTGATGGTAGGACGGGTGGGCGCAGCTGCGGCAGAGGGGGTGGGTTCGGTCGGCAGCGTCACGTCGCCGCGTTCAGCGCGCACGAGGCCCAGCATCTGCGTATAGCCGATGGCGCCGGGGATTTTCTGTTTCCCGATGATGAAGAACGGCGTCCCGCGCACGCCCAGCTCGCGGGCCAGCTGCATATTTTTGGCCAGCGCGTCCCGCACATCCTGGGCGTCGGCATCTTTTTTGAGCTTATCCACGTCAAGCCCGACCTTCTTGGCCAGGCTTTCCAGGCTGGCTTCGGTATAGCCGCCCGAGCTTTCCATCAGGGCGACATGGTATTCGAGATATTTACCCTGACGGTTTGCCGCCAGCGCATAGCGCGCGGCCAGTTCAGACGAATCCGACAGGATGGGCAGTTCCTTGAACAGGAATTTGACGCTGCCCTTTTCTTCGTCAATCAGACGCATCAGGTCTCGGGTGGCCTGTTTGCAATAGCCGCAATTATAGTCGAAAAACTCGACCACGGTGACTTTCGCGTCCTTGGGCCCAACAAAGGGCGTCAGCGGATAGTCCAGCAATCCGGCGGGGAATTGGTCGATGTTCCCGCTTTGCTCGCGCTTGGTATCCGTTTGTGCGTTGTAATAGGCCTCGACGCTGGTGATCAGGGATTGGGGGTTGTCGAGGATGAACTGTTTGATGCGGGCGTCGATCTCGGCGCGTTGTGCGGCGGAAAAGGCGCTCTTTTCCTCAGCAAAGGCGGGCGCACTTAAAAGGGTCAGGCACAAGAAGACAGCAAGAAGAAAACGCATGGAAAGAGCCTCAATATTAGAGCGGGTTGGACACGTTGCTCCAAAATGGCGGTTTTCCCTTCGAAAGACAAGAGGGTTTGCAGCAAGAGAATTGACACGGGATGGCAAGGGCGTATTCTGGCCGGAAAGTCTTTTTCGACAAGACCCAACAAAAAGTTAGAGGGAAGACCCCATGATCCGGATCATCCAAGGAGTGCTACTGGCCATGACAATCGCTTTATCTGCAAACGCTCAGGTTAACACCGCCCCCGCCGAAAAGCTGGTCATGGAAACCACCAAAGGCAAGGTTGTCATCGCTTTGCGTGCCGATTTGGCACCGCAACACGTTGCGCGCGTCAAGGAGTTGGCCGGGCAGGGCTTTTATGACGGCGTTATTTTCCACCGCGTGATTGAGGGTTTTATGGCCCAGACCGGCGACCCGACGGGTACCGGCACGGGCGGATCGGAATTACCCGACCTGCCTGCGGAGTTTACCGATACGCCTTATGTGCGCGGCACGGTCGGCGCGGCGCGCACCAGCGACCCCAATTCCGCCAACTCACAGTTTTTTATCACTTTCGGTGACACACCGTTCCTGAACGGCCAATACACTGTCTGGGGCCAGGTCGTCGAGGGCATGGATGTCGTCGACGCCATCCACAAGGGCGAACCGCCCGCCAACCCCGACAAGATCGTCAAAGTAACAGTCGAAGCGCCCGCCGCGGAGTAATTTTTTCCTACACGGCACTTGCACGACCGGTGCTTTCGCGTTTTGATGGACGCATGATCCGCGCCTTTCTTCTTTTTCTGTTTTTTCTTTCTTTTCCCGCCTTCGCGCAGGAATCGCTGAGTCATCTGCCTGTACCGCGATGGGTGTCGCTGGCCAGCGGCGAGGTCAATTTGCGCACCGGGCCGGGCAAGCGCTATCCGATCGACTGGGTTGTCAAAAAGAAAGAGTTACCCGTCGAGATTGTGCAGGAATTCGAGAATTGGCGACGGATACGACTGCCCGACGGCGACCGGGGGTGGGTGCATCGATCCATGCTGACCGGTCATCGCCGTGTGATGATTGTCAAGGGCGAGGAAGCCCTTTTGGTCAAGCCGCACCCCGAGGCCGCCGCCCGCGCCCGGCTGCAAAAAGGGGTGATCGCCCGTCTGGACGCCTGCCAGAAAGAATGGTGTCGCCTTCGCGCTGCCGGGTTCGAGGGGTGGGTTCCGAAAAAGGCGCTCTGGGGCGTTAACCGCGACGAAATTATTGATTGACATATTCCACATGGCGGCGTAATTTTGCGGTTATGGATAAAAAACCGCCCCGCGTTACGCTCTCCCGGTACGATAATGGCCGGATCATGGGCGTGTTTTTCGTCTGGGATGAAAACACATGGCACAGCGAAGAATACTGGCGCAATGGTTTGCGCAAGCAGACGGTCAGCGCCGGGCTTGTCCGTCTGGGCCGCGCCAAAAAGGAAAAGCCTTTCCGCCGCGAATACCGTTTCCACGAAAACGGCAATCTGGCCAGCGAGGCCACCTGGGTGGATGATTTCAAGAAACATGGTGCTGAGCGTCTTTATGACCCGGACAACACCCTGCGCCTTGAGCGGCACTTCAAGAATGGCCGCCCCAGCGGGCCCTATAAGGAATTTGATGAAAACGGCGCGCTTGTCCTGCACGTGGTTTACGGTCGCGGCGCGCCGAAGGTCAAATGCGACGAAACGCCCGAAGCGCAGAGGCTGCAGGAAATTTTGAGCGCGCTCGCGCCGGATTAACCCCCTTTCCGGGGGTGACTTGGGGGGCGTTTTGGGCTAAAAAAGGCGCATGACTCAACCGCTCAAAAAGACAGACATGAACGATTTCAAATTTACGCCGAAACCCTCGTACACGCGCGAGGATTTGCTTGCCTGCGGCCGTGGGGAAATCTTCGGCCCCGGCAATCCGAAACTGCCCGCCCCGCCGATGCTGATGATCGACCGCATTCCACATTTAAGCCTTGAGGGCGGCGCCTTCGGCAAGGGCGAGCTACGCGCCGAGTTCGATATCACCCCCGATTTGTGGTTCTTTGATTGCCACTTCCTGGGCGATCCGGTGATGCCGGGCTGTTTGGGCGTGGACGCGCTGTGGCAACTGGTCGGGTTTTATCTGGGCTGGACGGGCGCGCAAGGTTCGGGCCGCGCTTTGGGCGTCGGCGAAGTGAAATTCACCGGACAAATTTTGCCGGAAAACAAATTGGTGACCTATCAGATCGACTTCAAACGCGTCATCAACCGTAAACTGGTCTTGGGCATTGCCGACGGCAAGGTCGCGGTGGACGGCAAGGTGATCTACGAAGCCACCGATCTCAAGGTGGGATTATTCGCCAATACGCGAGACCTGAGTGCCTAAACCAAAATAACGTCATTCCCGCGAAAGCGGGAATCCAGTCTGAAATTCGGGCCTTGTGCCGCTGGATCCCCGCTTCCACGGGGATGACAAAAGAAACGGAGCCTACGCCATGACCAATCCCCATCTGCGCCGCGTCGTCGTCACCGGAATGGGCATTATCTCGTCCATCGGAAACAATGTGAACGAAGTGTTGGAGTCGCTGAAAAACTCCACCAGCGGCATTGTCGCCGCGCCGGAATATATCGAAAAAGGTTTCCGCAGCCTTGTGCATGGCACGATCAAGAATCTCAAGCTCGAGGAGGTGATCGACCGCCGCCTGATGCGCTTTATGGGCGATGGTGCGGCCTATGCGCATTTGTCCATGGAACAGGCAATTGCGGATGCAGGTTTGACCGAAGAACTGGTCAGCCATCCGCGCACCGGGCTGGTTGCGGGCTCCGGCGGGCCGTCGACGAAAGCGCAACTGGAAGCGAACCTGACCGCGATGGAAAAAGGCGCCAAGCGCATCGGCCCGTTCGCGGTGCCCAAGGCGATGGGCTCGACGATCTCGGCCAATCTGGCGACGAATTTCAAAATCAAGGGCGCGAATTATTCCATTACGTCCGCGTGCAGCACCTCGGCGCATTGCATCGGCCATGGCGCGGAACTGATCCAGCTGGGCAAACAGGATATCGTCTTTGCCGGCGGCGGCGAGGAGTTGGACTGGACTTTGTCTTGTCTGTTCGACGCGATGGGCGCGCTGAGCAGCAAATATAACGACACGCCGAGCGTAGCCAGCCGCGCATACGACAAAGACCGCGACGGTTTCGTAATCGCGGGCGGCGGCGGGATGCTGGTTTTGGAAGAATACGAGCACGCGAAAAAACGCGGCGCGAAAATCTACGCCGAGCTGACCGGCTATGGTGCGAACTCGGACGGCGCGGATATGGTGCAGCCCTCCGGCGAAGGCGCGGTGCGCTGCATGAAGATGGCGCTCGAGACGGTGAAAAAGGCCGTCACCTATATCAACACGCACGGCACGTCGACG
Organism: uncultured Alphaproteobacteria bacterium; assembly: GCA_965651535.1. Taxonomy (GTDB): domain Bacteria; phylum Pseudomonadota; class Alphaproteobacteria; order Micavibrionales; family SZUA-601; genus JAQGJA01. Next base: position 12,882 of record CBFGSX010000020.1, read on the forward strand.
CCTGTCGGCGATACCAAAGAACTGGGTGCGATGCGCGAAGTCTTCGGCGACAAGATCCCGTTCTTCTCGTCGACCAAATCCCTGACGGGTCACTCGCTCGGCGCGACCGGCGTGCAGGAAGCGATTTATTGCATTTTGATGATGCTCCATGACTTCATCACCCCTTCGGCGCATATCGAGAATCTCGACCCTGCCGCGACGGGCATGCCCATCGTGCGCAAGCTGATGGAGAAATTCAGACACGAAACGGTTTTGTCGAACTCTTTCGGTTTCGGCGGAACCAATGCGTGTCTGGCATTCAGTAGGGTTGATTAGAAAGGATTTGAAACGCAGAGCTAGACAGAGATAAACAGAGTTTGTTTTTCTTGATCGCCGCGAAGCGGCTTGAAAACACAAGAATAACGGCCTGTGAGAACTTATGCACTCCGCGCGGAACAATCCGCTATTGCTGGGTTCCCTGTCTGCCTCTGTCTAGCTCTGCGTTTCAATAAAAAGGAATTACAAATGATTCTCGAAGGTAAAAAAGGCCTCATCATGGGCGTGGCGAACGACAAGTCGATCGCCTGGGGCATCGCGCAGGCCTGCGCCAAGCAGGGGGCCGAATTGGGCTTCACCTATCAGGGCGACGTGTTCCGCAAGCGCGTCGAGCCTTTGGTCAACTCTTTGGGCGGCTCCCCAATCATGATCGAATGCGACGCCACCCGCGAAGAGGCCTTGGATAAAACCTTTGCAGAAGTGAAACAGAAATGGGGAAATTTCGATTTCCTCGTTCACGCCATCGCCTTTTCGAACAAAGAGGAGCTCAAGGGCCGCTATTGCGACACCAGCCTCGACAACTTCCTCAGCACCATGCATATCTCGTGCTATTCTTTCACCTCGATCGCCCGCCGCGCCGCCGCCCTCATGAATAATGGCGGATCGATGCTGACGCTGACCTATATCGGCGCGGAGCGCGTCATCCCCAACTACAATGTCATGGGCGTGGCCAAAGCCGCGCTCGAGGCCTCGGTGCGTTATCTGGCCGCCGATTTCGGCGACAAAAACATCCGCGTGCATGCGCTGTCCGCCGGGCCGATGAAGACGCTCGCGGGATCGGCCATCGCCAATGCGCGCTATACGTTCCGCACCGCCGAGGACACCGCCGCGCTTCACCGCAGCGTGACCCTCGAGGATCTGGGCAATACGTCGGTTTATCTTTTGTCCGATATGTCGGCGGGGACAAGCGGCGAGGTGCATTACGTCGATGCGGGCTTCCGCGCCATGGGGATGCTGCCGCCGTGGCGGATCGATGCCGAAACCCAAGATTAACTTGACATAAGCTATAACCTTCCCTTATACCTATCGTTTTTGCGATTCGGGCCGAGGAGGCTGCAACATGACCCTTTCCTATTCCGTAGAATTGACGGATCACGCGCTTGTCTTGAATTATAAGGACGGGCTCAAGGATGTGTTGCCGCTCGACAACCTTGAAGAGGTCAACGCCAAAATGCGCGAGGATATCGGCAAGATCGACGACAAGAAAGGGGTTAACTCTCATTTTGTCGAGGGAGCGCTGACACGTGCAGGTGTTCTGTTGCACGCCTTGCGCCGGAATGCAGAGGATTACATGGAGTATCGCGCCTATCACAAAGTGATCATGGCCATTGTGGATACGCGCAGCGTTTGTGCGCGGAGCGGTCTTATCTCCCAAAAGGAACACGCCGAGATCGAAAATCTGGCGCGCGAGCGCTTTTACGAGGCCACCACCCAGGCCGCGCCGCGCCCCTAGTCACTCTTCGCAGCCGCACATATGTTTGGGCTGCGTAAAATAACCCGTTTGCGGTAAATTGTTTCCGCATCACGACAAGGAGAAAAAATGATCGTAAATCTTACCGTTTTTCCCGGACATCAAAACGGCGTTACCGCGACCTATTTGATCGATCATGTTTTTGACGATGGCTCGGCGGCGCATGACATTTTCTGCTTCAACAAGCTGTTTTTCAGCGAAGACGCGCTGAAGGAAAAACACCGTCAGATCGAAAAGGCCCGCTACGAGAATGACGCCTGCCGCGCTTTTGTTATCAGCGACATGTATCGTCTGGCGGTCAACGACATTGCAGGCCCGGATATGGACCCCGCGCTCCGCACGCACATGAACAAGAATTTTGAGGCCATCAAGAGCTCTTTTGTGGCCCGTTACGGTTCCGACAAGGCGGAAGACCTCGAAAATCTTGCCGCGCAAAAAATGACACGCCTTTTGGCCATGGGCATCCGATAGGGCTTGTCTCGTGACGGAGCGCCCGTAAACTGGGCGCATGGCCGAGATCGTCATTTTCGATACCGAATACACGACATGGGAAGGTGCGCAACAGATCGTGCAGATCGGCGCGCTCAAGGCGGGCTGGCCGTCCGGCCGGGTGATCGATTCCTTGGACATACTGGTCAAGCCCGTGCGCAATCCGCAGCTCTCGGAGTATTTTACCCAACTGACCGGTATCACGCAGGACCAGATCGATAATAGCGGCATCGCTTTTGCCGATGCGCTGAAGTTTTTTCTGGATTTCTGCGGGGCGGAAACACCAACGCTTTCCTATGGCAAGGATTTTTGCACGCTGGCCGAGAATATCGCGCTCCACCATTGCCATCCGCACACATTTTACAGCGGCAGTCCGAATTTCATGAATTGCGGCCCGGCCTTTCGCGCCGCCGACCCGACAATCCGCGAGAAGAAAATCAATTCCGGCAGGCTGTGGGAGCATTTCGGCTTGCCCAAGCCCGAAGGCGTCGGCGAGCATAACGCGCTGTTCGATTGTCATTCAATTCTGGCGGCGCTCTTGCACCTCAAGCACCGCAAGATGCTGACGCTCTAGACGAGATACATACGCCCGAGCAACGCATCGAGTTCGGCGAGATGTTTTTTATTCCGCCGCGGATGTTTTTTCTCGAGCAGCATTTCCCACCCGAAAGCGCGCTCTTCCGCGCGTGTAACAAAAAGGTTTTTACCAAGTTTTTGCCCTGTCATCTCGTCGCGCCCGTCGACGAACTCCGTCAGCGTCAGCTTCACACGATTGCGCGGGCGCGTGTTTTCCATGGTAAATCCCAGCACGATTTTATCAAAGCCGGTGCGCTTGAAATATTCCACGACATTTTTTTGCAGTAATTCAGAGACGATCTCGCCCTCATTGGGGCGGGGCTTTTCCTCATAGGGGCTCAGCATATCAAAGTCGAACGTCATCATCATGGTGCCGACGGGTGTAGGCCATCTTTGGATTCGTGTCAAGGATTATGTCCATGAAACCCGTGGTTATGGTATGTTATCCCGTTGAATAAACTGGACATTCCGCGTGGATTTTGCTAGGTTGAAAAACAGGAAGAAACAGCAAAGGAAGGAGGTTTCCAATGCCGTATGTTCTTGAAAAGCGCCTCGCGCTTCTGGCCGAAGCCAGCAATCTGATGCTGGCGGGTTCCTTGCGAACCTATGGGCGTCAGACGAATCTCGTGCTTCGCACGCGTCTGCGCAACAAAAGCAAGAAAAAGCTGGTTCCGCCCAAGCGCGCGGCCTGAGAAAGAAAAACCCCCGACGTAAAGCCGGGGGTTTTGCAAAATCGGATAGAAAGTAAGGCTTACGCCGCTTCCTGCAAGTTGCCGGCGGCTTGTTTGCCGCGTTGTTCCATCAGCTCGTATTGAACCTTTTGGCCCTCGTTCAGCGTCTTCCAGCCAGCAGCCTGAACGGCGCTGATGTGGACGAAAACGTCGTTTCCGCCATCATCCGGTTGGATGAAGCCGAAGCCTTTGGTGGTGTTGAACCATTTTACGGTACCGGTTGCCATGTGGTCTCTCCTGAGATGTTAGGCGTTGTCAAAAAGGCTTTGTCTCAGGATATCTTCGAACGGATCGTCTCTGTGGCATTGCCCGAACCAGGAACGTCAGGTCGGGTCGTTTTCCCCTTGCGGGGGTCTTCGATCGTCAAGTCGTCGTAGGTCTTGGAGCCGAATCCACCACAAAACCCGTTGAAAGTCAAGGGAAACGCTGGACGGGCGTGGGTCAGGCCGTCTTTTTCGTCGGCCCCAGCATGGTTTCGGGACGGACGAGCTTGTCGAAATCCGCTGCCGACAAGACGCCTAAAGCGACGCAGGCCTCTTTGAGCGTCGTGCCTTCGGCATGGGCTTTCTTGGCGACTTTGGCGGCATTGTCATAGCCGATATGCGGGTTGAGCGCCGTGACCAGCATCAGCGATTCGTTCAGGATCTTGTCGATGCGTTCCGTGTTGGCGGCGATCCCGACGACGCAATTATGGGTGAAGCTGCGCGCGCCGTCGGCCAGCAAGCGGATCGATTGCAGCACGTTGAAAATGATGACGGGCTTGAACACGTTGAGTTCAAAATGCCCCGTCGCGCCGCCAATGGTGACGGTGGTGTGGTTGCCCATGACTTGGGCGCAGAGCATGGTCAGCGCCTCGGATTGCGTCGGGTTGACCTTGCCCGGCATGATCGAGCTGCCCGGTTCGTTCTCGGGCAGGGATATTTCGCCGATGCCGCAACGCGGGCCGGAGCCGAGAAGGCGCACATCGTTCGCGATTTTCATCAGGGACACGGCGACGGTGTTGAGCGCGCCGGACAATTCCACCAGCGCGTCATGCGTGGCCAAAGCCTCGAATTTATTCGGCGCGGTGACGAAATCGAGGCCTGTGATAGCGGCAGTTTTTTTCGCAAAGAGTTCGGCAAAACCCTCGGCGGAATTCAGGCCCGTGCCGACGGCGGTGCCGCCTTGCGCCAGTTCCAGAACATGCGGCAGCGCGTTTTTCACGCGGCCCAGGCCGTTCCTGATCTGTTGCGCGTAGCCGGAAAATTCCTGCCCCAAGGTGACGGGGGTTGCGTCCTGAAGATGCGTGCGGCCGATCTTGATGATCTTGGCAAATTCGCGCGCCTTGGCGTCGAGCGCGGCGCGCAATTCCTCCAAAGCGGGGAGCAACTCGTGCACCACCTGTTCGCTTGCGGCGATATGCATGGCGGTCGGGAAGGTATCGTTGCTGGACTGGCCGCGATTGACGTGATCATTCGGGTGGACGGGCTTTTTGCTGCCCATCTCGCCGCCCAGGATTTCAATGGCGCGGTTGGATAACACTTCGTTGATGTTCATGTGGCTTTGCGTGCCCGAGCCGGTCTGCCACACCTTGAGCGGGAAATTGTCGTCGAGCTTTCCCGACATGACCTCGTCGGCCGCCGCTGCAATCGCCTCGGCGATTTTCTCGTCCAGCTCGCCCAGTTGGGTATTGGCCAAGGCCGCCGCTTTTTTGGCGATCGCCAAGGCGCGGATCATGGGGCGCGGCAAGGTTTCCGTGCCGATCTTGAAGTTTTGCAGGGAGCGCTGCGTCTGCGCGCCCCAATATTTGTCGGACGGCACATCAATGGGGCCAAAGCTGTCGGTTTCGGTGCGTGTGCTGGTCATAAGGATTTTCGCGGGTTGAGGGGTATAACGGCCCCATTATAACGGCGGAAAACCAAAGGTTAAGCGATAATGTCGTCGATAATCATGGACTCGTATTTAATGAGCATGTCCTTG
>CBFGSX010000021.1:0-17999 GCA_965651535.1 uncultured Alphaproteobacteria bacterium
GTTCTCCGGGCAGGTCAAGAATGACGCCAAGTGCCAAAAGGGCCAGTACGTCGTTGATGATGGCAGTGGCGACCGAATAGCGCGCGATGTCGCTATCGAGTAAGTCAAAGCTCTCAAGTATTTTTACGGCAACAGGCAGAGCGGTGATGGCGATGCATAGGCCAAGAAAAACGGTGCGCGAGGCGCCAAGCTGAAAGGCAAGGCCAATCAGAATGCCTGCAATCAGTGGGATCACGAAGCCCAGCAGTGCGACAACCAGACCTTTGCCGCGCATAACCGAGGTAACTTCGCGGAAATTCATTTCAAGACCCGCCGACAGCACAACAAGGAAGATAGCCAGTTCGGAAATCCCCATCAAAGCCGGATTGGCTTTGATTAGCCCGAACACGGACGGACCAAGAAGAATGCCGGCCAGAATCTCGCCCACGATGGCGGGTTGGCCGTATTTCACCGCGATATGGCCCAATGCGCGCGCCGCGACAATCAGAATCAGCAGGCTGGTGAGGAGCGACATCTAGCGGTTCTTTCCTTTTCTCTTACCGTATAATTCTAGCCGGTGATGCACCAATTCATAGCCTAATTCTTCGGCGATTTTTTCCTTGAGTTTTTCAAGCTCGGCATTCTGGAATTCGACAATCTCGCCTGTATCTGTGTCAATCAGGTGATGGTGGTGATCCGTCTGAATTTCATAGCGTGCACGGCCGTCACCGAAATCATGCTGTTGTATGATCTCGAGATCGGCAAACAGGGCAAGGGTGCGGTAAACCGTGGCGATGCCGATCTCAGGGTCGGCTTCGCGGGCGCGCTTACCGACGGTTTCCGCGTCTGGGTGGTCGCGCGACTGGCCCACGGCGGACAAAACGACCCAGCGCTGCTCGGTCATTTTGATGCCCTTGACGGCGAACAGGTTTTCAAACAACGCGCGGTTCATGAGGGGAGTGTAAACGGATCGAGGCGTTAAGGAAATGGCCTCTTCGTCGAAACCCACCATGCCCGCCGGTTGAAATGGCGCTTGACTCCCAAGACCAGAAGGTCTAATACAACCCCTCGCGCTCTGAGAGTTTCGTAAGAGATAAAGCGCCTATTTTGAATTATGAAAGATTATCGCGGGGTGGAGCAGCCCGGTAGCTCGTCAGGCTCATAACCTGAAGGCCGCAGGTTCAAATCCTGCCCCCGCAACCAATCCAGTATTCTGGGATGGGTCTTGCAATATTATAAAGTCTTTGAAATAAATAGATTTTATCTGTGTTTTTTCTGAATGCTCCCTCTGGGCTAGCCCTGTTTTCCTGATGCCTTTACCCCCTGACATTGTTGTAAGGGAGGGGTGAAAGGTTCTATTAAGGGCGGGCGGGTAGACTGGAAGCGTCCTATGTCTTTGGTTTTCTCCCTTGTTTTGGCCGTTTTGCTTGTGGCCAACCTGGCTGCTGCGGTTCTGCTGTGGCGGCGGCTGGGTGCCTTGGAGCGCCGCCTGCGCCAGCAGAACACAACGATCCAGAAGCAGGAGCGCGAGATTACGCAGCAGCGCTACGCTCTGGCGATGCTGCGCCAGCTGCAAAAAGGCGAAGGCGAGGAGGAAAAATCCGACGAGGAGCGCCTGAACGAAGCAGTGAGTCATTTGGACGCAGTAGCCGACGCCGAACAGAAAAAAAAGGCCGAAACCGCGACACCGGCTCCGCAGGGACAAAGAGATGTTGCCGTCGGGGGGCTCAAGGAAGAAGAGATTCTATCCTTTATCAAAAAGGCGATCAAGAACAACCAGATTGCCGTTTCCAAACAGTCGATTGTTACATTGCCCAAGCGTCAAACACGCTATTTTGAAATATTTTCACGCGTGCAGGTCGGTGATCAAGGATTCATTCCCGCGCATAAATTCATTTCAATTGCACGTAGCAACAATTTGATGGGCGTTTTGGATAACCTGCTTTTGTTGCGTTGCCTGCAACTGATCAAGCAGAACGCCGGCGGGGATCAGTCGGTCGGCTATTTTGTCAATATTTCAGTGGCAACTCTCGGTAATAAGAACTACATCAACGATCTGACGGAGTTTCTGGCGGCGAACCCGAAACTATCTTCACGTCTGGTGTTCGAGATGACGCAGGAGGATACGATGAAAATCACGCCAACCGTCAAAAGCGTGATGGAGGGGCTGTCGCTTTTGGGATGTCGGTTTTCCATGGATCAGGTCAAGATTTTCGGCATGGATGTCGATCGACTTGTAGACAACAACATTAGTTTTGTAAAAATGGATGGCCGCACCCTGCAAAAGGAAATGGGCGATCCGTTGGCGCGCGGCCGCATGAAGCGCATCAAAACCCAGTTGGAAGCGCAGGGGATTGAGGTTATTGTAGAGAAAATCGAAACCGAAACGCAACTGATGGATCTGGTGGGTTTGTATGTCAATTACGGTCAAGGTTATCTCTTCGGTCAACCGGAAGTTCTGGCTTAGCGCGTTTTTCCTGTTTGTCTCGTTTTCTGCCGTGGCTGCGCCGCCGCCGCCCGTGCATGCGCTGGCTTTGCATGGCACGCCGAAATACGCGGCGGATTTTGCGCATTTTGACTACGTCAATCCGGATGCACCCAAAGGCGGTAATCTTTCCTTGGGTGTCATCGGCAGTTTTGACAGTCTCAACCCGTTCATTGTGCGCGGTATGTCCGGTGCCGGTGCGGCGATGATTTACGAGACTTTGCTGGAAAAGTCGCTGGACGAGCCGCTGACGGCCTATGGTCATCTGGCGGAAAGCATCGTCCTGCCCGAGGATCGTTCCTGGGTGCGGTTTAATCTGCGCAAACAGGCGCGCTGGCATGACGGCAAGCCTCTGACATCTGCCGATGTGGTGTGGACATTCAACGCTCTGATGAAGCACGGCATGCCGTTTTATCGCAGCTATTATTCGCAGGTTGAAAAGGTAGAGGCGCTCGATGCGCACAGCGTCAAGTTCACATTCAAAAAAGCCGGCAACCGCGAGATGCCGTTGATTGTGGGGGATATGCCCGTATTGCCGAAGCATTACTGGACGGCGGAGGGGCGCGATTTTTCGAAGACGACGCTGACACCGCCCTTGGGCAGCGGGCCGTATAAAATCAAATCGGCGGAATCCGGCCGACGTGTGGTTTTAGAGCGCGTGAAGGATTGGTGGGCGGCGGATTTGGCGGTCAACCGCGGAAAATACAATTTCGACACACTGACTTTTGATTATTACCGCGATCCGGGTGTGGCGTTTCAGGCTTTTCTGGGTGGCAATGTCGATTTCCGACAGGAGAACATCGCCAAGAATTGGGCGCAAGGATACGACCACCCGGCGGTCAAAGGCGGCAAGATCGCGCGTGAAGAAATCAAGCACAGCCTGCCTTCGGGGATGCAGGCTTTTGTGCTGAATACGCGTCGTCCGCTTTTTGCCGATCCCAAAGTGCGCGAAGCATTGGCTTATGCGTTCGATTTCGAATGGTCGAACAAACAACTGGCTTTCGGTTCGTATGTGCGCACCGCCAGCTATTTTGCCAATAGCGAGCTGGCGGCCAACCGCCCCATCACCCCGGAGGAAGAGGCGCTGCTTGAGCCGTTCCGCGACAAGCTGCCACCGCGCGTCTTGACCGATATTTACCAGCCGCCGAAAACGGACGGCACGGGCAATCTGCGCGCCAATTTACGCCATGCGCGGGTATTGTTGGCCGAGGCGGGATGGAAGCCCGAGAAGGGGGTACTGAAAAATGCCGATGGCGACGTGTTCGCTTTCGAGATTGTGATCGACAGTCCGATGTTCGACCGCTGGCTCTTGCCTTTTGTAGCCAATTTAAGAAAGTTGGGAATTCAGGCGCGCATTCGCGAAGTCGATTCTGCGCAATACCAGAATCGCCTGAACGATTTCGACTTTGACATGACGATCAAGGTCTTTCCGCAAAGCCTGACCCCCGGTAACGAGCAATTCTCCTTTTGGGGCAGCGAAACGGCGGATTTACCGGGCAGCCAGAATTTGATGGGGATCAAGAACCCGGTCGTGGATGCGCTGATCGACACGATCATCCATGCTGAAACGCGCGAAGCGTTGGTGACCGCGACGCGCGCGTTGGATCGCGTGCTGCTGTGGCATTTCTATGTGATACCGCAATGGCACATCGACCGGTTCCGCATTGCCTATTGGCAGCATTTGGGGCGCCCTGAGAATACACCGCCTTATGGTCTGCCGGTTGTCGAGACGTGGTGGGCGAAGTGATTACGGGTTGCGGCGCAGGACGTTAAAGAAGGCACTGTCCGGCGAAAGCACAAGGGTCGTGCCATCCCGTCCCAGCGTGTGCTTGTAGACGTCCAGAGAACGATAAAAGCCGTAAAACTCGGGGTCGCGCTGATAGGCGGCGGCATAGATTTTCGTCGCTTCTTCGTCACCGCCGCCGCGCAGGATTTGCGCCTTGCGCTGGGCTTCGGCCAGCAGAACGGTGCGTTCCTTGTCGGCGTTCGAACGGATTTCGAGCGCGCGCTTCTCGCCCATCGAGCGGATTTCTGCGGCGCGCTGTTCACGCTCGGAGCGCATCCGGCTAAAGGTTGCTTCGCGCAAATTCCCCGTCAAATCGGCACGGTTGATACGCACATCGACAATCTCAACGCCCATGTCGGACAAGGCGGAGTTGACCCGTTTTTTGATCTGGTCCATGAGCTGCGTGCGCTCGGGCGAGAGCAAACGCTCCAGAGTCGAGCGGCCCAGCACGTCGCGCGTCGTGCTGTCCATTTCGTTTTCAATACGCAGCCGTGCCGCCGATTCACTGCTGAGGCGTTGGCGGAATTTCAGCGGGTCGGTAATGCGCCAGCGCGCAAAAGTATCGACCATGATGGGCGAGCCGCTATCGTCGAACTCGGGGGCTTCTTCACCTTCTGCAAGATTCTGCGGCGCAAGACGCGCCATGATGGAATCGTTCGTCGAGGCCAGCAGCACGCGCTCCGGATCGGGATCGACTTCCAGCACGCGTCTTTCATAGCGAACGACGTTCTGGATAAAGGGAATCTTGAAATACAATCCGGCGTCGCGGATGGTGCGTTTCGGATTGCCGAATTGCAGGACAAGAGCCTGTTTGGTCTCGTTGATGACAAACACGGACTCGCTAACGATAAGGAAGCCGAAGAAGGCGGCGAAGATAAACAGCGGAAAACGGGGAATGGCGGGCATTAGCGGCTCTCCTGCTTGGGTTCGGAAGTCTTGCGCAATTCGTTCACGTTGACGTAAGGGATGGAACCCGATTTCGCGCTGTCAAGAATGACGGCATCCGAATTTTTCAGGATGTGATCCCACGCATCAAGATAGAGGCGTTGGCGCGTGACGTTCTTGGAAGCGGCATAGGCACCGTAAATGTCGTTGAAGCGCTGCGCGTCACCCTTGGCCTGCGCAACGACTTGTTCCTTATAGGCCTCGGCTTCCTTGATGAGGCGGATGGCTTCACCCTGGGCGCGCGGCACGATCTCGTTGCGATAGCGCTGCGCCTGGTTGCGCATGGTCTCGGCCTGTTGCGTGGCGCGCACGACATCCTCGAAGGCGTCAAGCACGGGCGGCGGCACCGAGGCATCCTGAATCAGAACCTGGGTGACCATGATCCCCGCGCCATAGGAATCCATGATTTCCTGCATCATCGGTTTGACGCGCATAGCGACGTCCTCGCGGCGATCGGTGATGATGTCCTGGAGCCTGTTTTGGCCGACGACCTCGCGCATGGCGCTTTCGGCGACGCGCTTGAGCGTAGCTTCCGGGTTTCGGATATTGAACAGGAAATCGCGCGCGTCCGATATCTTCCATTGGATGACGAAATCGAGGTCGACGATATTGGCATCACCCGTCAGCATCATGCTTTCCTCGGGGATGTCCTGTTTTTCGCCGCCATAGGGCGAGGCGCGATAACCGATGGCGATACGGCGCTCGAATGTGACATTGGGTTTCATCACGGTTTCAATCGGCCATGGCAGATGGTAATGGAGGCCGGATTCGGTGACGGTATCCATATATTTGCCGAAACGCAGCACGACGCCGTGTTCTTCGGGCTGCACGCGATACAAGCCGCTGGCCAGCCACAGCAGCAGGATCCCCACCAGAACAAGACCGATCAGCTGCGCGGGCGGGCGGCCGTCGCCGAGGTTTTTGAAAAAGGGCGGCATTTGGGGCGGGGGTGTGTTGCCGCCGCCGCGCTGTTGCCGGTTGCCGAAAGGGGGCGGGGAGGAGGGTTTGCGCGCGCCGCCGGAGCTGCCCCACGGATTGTCGGGATGGTCGGAAGAAAGAAGAATTTTCGGCAATCGGAACATGGTGGATTTTCCTGAATGTGCTATGTTTCCCCTATATAGAAAAATAAGCCGGGAATGGAAAGGCGCAAACGGCATGTTCGGACTCAAAAAACCGCGAAAAGAGGACATATTGGCCGCTTTGGGCGCGCATCGTGCCGCGCTGGACGGATTAGCGCTGGACGGGGGGCATGTGTTGTTGACGTTGAAGATCGCGCCGGAACAGGCGGAAGGCTTCGATACGACGCGGCAGGAAATCGAGCGTGCGCTCAAAGCCTTGCCGGGGGTGAAATCCGCGCGCGTGATCCCGACGGCGGAGAAACAAAAAACGACGCAGGAAAAAATGGCCGCGCGCGGTTTTGCGCCGGAGGTCAAGCATATCATTGCCGTCGCCTCGGGCAAAGGCGGCGTCGGCAAATCGACCGTTGCCGTCAATCTGGCGGCGGCGCTGGCACAACAAGGTTTGCAAGTCGGGCTTTTGGATGCCGATATTTACGGGCCGTCCGTGCCGATGCTGACGGGCTTGCGCGACGCCAAGCCCGAAATGGCGGAGGATTATATTCTGCCGATTGAAAAAAACGGTCTGAAAATCATGTCGATGGGTTTCATGGTCGATGAAAGCAAGGCGATGATCTGGCGCGGGCCGATGGTGCAATCCGCCATCCAGCAAATGCTGCGCGACGTGCGCTGGGGCGCTTTGGATGTGCTGGTGCTGGATATGCCGCCGGGCACGGGCGACGCGCAGCTGACGGTGGCGCAGCGCGTGCCGCTGGCCGGGGCGGTGATCGTCTCGACGCCGCAGGACATGGCGCTGCTGGATGCCGTCAAAGGCATTGAAATGTTCCGCAAGGTCAATGTTCCCATTCTGGGCCTGATCGAGAATATGAGCTTTTTCTCCTGTCCGTGCTGCGGTGAAAAAACGCCGATCTTCGGGCAGGGCGGCGCAAAAGCGCGCGCGCAGGAACTGGGTGTGGATTTCCTCGGCGCTTTGCCGCTGGATCCGCAACTGCGCGCGGCGTGCGATACGGGGGATATGATTGCCGCGCGCGAAAACGATTCTACCGCCGATCTGTTCAAACAGATGGCGGAGAAAATTCAAACGACTTTACAGACCCGGAAAAACTAGGCCTGTTCGTCGGTTTTCGGAACTTCTTTGTCTATAGCTTCAAAAGCGGCTTCCGAGCGCACTTGCGCGGCGGTGTAGTTTTCGATCTGACGCGGGCTGGGGAATTGCGTCTGCACTTCCCCGGTGGCGGCGTCGCGATATTGAAGCACGGCAAGTTGCGCATCCGTGTCGATGCGAACGACGGGCGAATAATACAACACGTCGCTGCGCACATCGGATTGCGCTTCGCGAAGACGTCTTTCCTTGAAGCCTGTATCCTTCAGCGCCGAGGCCATTAAACTGGCCAGCTCGGGGCCGGGGCGGGTTACGTTGACATCCATCCAATACCTCCTGAAATTCTTCAGGGCTGATTCGGGCCTTTCGAGCCCTCTACAGTTTGATTATGACTCCAAACCTATAAGAAAAAGTAAAAAATGCTTGGCTGTTTCCTTTTATATCATTGGTTTGAATCGCGTATTTGCGGAACTGGGCAAAAATTGCTGGCTACCCTTTGTTGTCCTATCCGCCGGAAAGGTTAAGACTAGGCAAAAATTTCCATACTTTAATCTCTCTTTTACGCCTCAAGCGCAGAATGGGTTAGTAAAGGAACTTTTCGCGAGAGTGTCCCCGTGCAGAATGTTATGAATACGATGACCAAGATCGGTCCGCTGCGGCTTGCCGCCGTTGGGGCCATGGCCTTTGGTCTGATTATCTTCTTTATCTTTGTGTCGACGCGGCTGTCATCCGGGCAGATGCGCCTTCTTTATAGCGACCTCAGCCCGCAGGATCGCAACGCCGTCGTCCGCGAGCTTGAGGCGGCGAATGTCGGCTACAATGTCAACGACGCGACAGGCGAGATTCAAGTCGGCGCCAAGGAAGTCGGCCGCGTGCGCATGATGTTGGCGGAAAAAGGCTTGCCCGAGGGCGGTTCGGTCGGTTACGAGATTTTCGACCGCAAGACGGGACTGGGCACGACGCGCTTTGAACAGGATATGAAACAGTTGCGCGCGCTCGAAGGCGAACTGGTGCGCACCGTCACCACCATCAAGAATGTCGACAGCGCTCGTATCCATTTAGTATTGCCCAAGCGCGAGCTGTTCAGCCGCGATGCTCGTCCGGCCAGTGCCAGCGTTTTTCTAAAGGTTCGCCCCGGTCGTCAGATCGGCGACGAACAGGTTCTGGCGATCCAGCATTTGATCGCGGCGGCCGTTCCCGAGCTGAATCCCAAGCATGTCTCGGTGGTCGACCAGACCGGTAGTCTGTTGGCCAATGGCCGCAGCGACGGCGACAATATTACGACGGCGAATGTCGAGCGGCTGCGCACGGCCTATGAGCAGCGCATGACGTTGGCGGTCGAGGACATGATCGGCCGGATCGTCGGCATCGGCAAGGTGCGTGCGACGGTGACGGCGGATATCGATTACGACAAGATTGTCACGAATGCCGAAGAGTTTGATCCCGACGGTCAGGTGGCGCGTTCGACCCAGACGGTTGAGGAGAACGAACGCGAAACCGAGGCTTCAGGGAACAATGTCAGCGTCGAGAACAATTTGCCGGGGCTGCCGGGCGAGATGGGCGGCGGCGACAACCAGCGCAGCAATGTCCGCACCGAAGAGATTACCAATTTCGAGATCAGCAAGACCATCCGCAACCATGTCCGCGAAGGCGGGCAGGTGCGCAATCTGTCCGTGGCGGTTCTGATTGACGGTCAGTATACAAAAGATAAGGACGGCAAGCTGCAATATACCGCGCGCACGCAGCAAGAGCTGGATCAGATTCGTGCGTTGGTGGCCTCCGCAATCGGCTATAATGAAGAGCGCGGCGACAAGCTGGAGATCGTCAATATGCGCTTTGCCGACGGCGAAGAGCTGTTCACCGCCGAGCTGCCGGATGACATTTTCATGGGCATGAACAAAGAAGACTTGTTCCGCCTTGCGGAAACCGGCGTGCTGGGACTTGTGTCTATCCTTGTTGTCTTGCTGGTGCTGCGTCCGATGGCAGGCAAATTGCTGGCCCCGCGTGAGGATATGGGCGCGGGCGGCTCTTTTGCCACCAATCCCGACGGCACGATGATGCTGGATACGGAAGGGCGTCCGATGCTGGCGGCCTCGATGCCGCAGGTTGGCACGCTGATGATCGAAAAAAACGCGCAAATGGCCGAGGCAGAAGCTGAAGAATCGATGGTCGATTTGGCGGCAGTCGACGGCAAGATTCGCGCCTCGTCGATTCAGAAGGTCAACGAGATCATCGACCGCTATCCGAACGAGGCGGTGTCCATCGTTCGCAGCTGGATGTTTCAGGAGGGTTGATCCATGGCACGTCAAGCACAGAATGTCCGTGTCCGTGATGATGTTCGCGGTTTGAGTGGGAGCGAAAAGGCAGCAATCTTTCTGTTGTCTCTGGGCGAGGAATATTCCGGCAAGATCTTCGAGAAGATGACCGAGGACGAGATTCTAGAAATTTCTCAGACCATGGCCAATCTTGGCAAGGTCAGCGCCGGCGTCGTCGAAAAAATTTTCCTCGATTTTGCAGAACAGCTTTCAAGCACCGGCTCGCTGGTGGGTTCCTATGACAGTACCGAGCGTCTGCTCAAGAATATTCTGGGCGAGGACAAAGTCGGGTCGATCATGGAAGAGATCCGCGGCCCCGCCGGTCGCACCATGTGGGACAAGCTCGGCAACGTCAACGAAGAGGTTCTGGCCAATTATCTCAAGAACGAATACCCGCAGACCGTCGCCGTCGTGTTGTCCAAGATCAAGTCGGATCACGCCGCTGCCGTGCTGGGTCACCTGCCCGAGGGGTTTGCGATGGAGGTTGTCTTCCGCATGCTCAAGCTCGAGGCGGTGCAAAAAGAGGTTCTCGACGATGTCGAGCGCACGCTGCGCGAAGAGTTCATGTCCACGCTGGCGCGCACTTCGCGCCGCGACAGCCACGAATTGATGGCCGAGATCTTCAACAGCATGGATCGTGCGAAGGAACAGAAATTCATGGAGCTTCTGGAGCAGAAGAACAAGGACTCCGCCGACAGAATCCGTTCGCTCATGTTCACTTTCGAGGATCTGCTTCGCGTCGACCCATCGGGTATTCAGACAATTCTGCGCAGTATTCAGAAAGAGAAGCTCCCGATCGCGCTCAAGGGCGCTTCCGACCAGATCAAGGATCTGTTCTTCTCGAATATGTCCGAACGCGCTTCGAAGATCATGAAGGAAGATATGGCCTCGATGGGGCCGGTTCGTATCAAGGATGTCGAGGACGCCCAGACGCATATCGTGACGGTCGCCAAGGGTCTGGCCGACAAGGAAGAGATTATCATTTCGGATGGTGGCGGTGAAGATGAACTCATCTACTAACCCGCCGCTGACCAAGTCGCAGAAATTCAAGTTCGAAGTCGATTTCGATCTTGAGGAGGAACGTCTGCGCGCCGAGGCCGAACGCCTCGAAGCAGAGCGTCGTGCGGCAAAAAAAGAAGAAATAAAATCCATCACCTATTCCGAGGAAGAGATGGCGCGCGAAAGGGATGCCGCCTATCAGAAAGGTTTGACGGACGGGGAACAGCGCGCGCGCCAGTCGATCGAACAAGCCGTCGCCAATGTGGTAACGCAGGCAACCGCGCAATTGTCGCTTCTTGTCGAGGCCGAGCTTACGCGTGAAAAAACCGCGTGCGAGGCGGCGCTAACGACGACGCTGGCGACCATCAAGAAAGCATGGCCCCAGATTATCCAGAAACTGGGTCAGGGGCTTGTCGAGGATACGATCCGCCAGAGTCTGGAGCTGAATCCGCAGGAGGCGCGCATCGTCGTGCGCGTGCATGATTCCATGCTGGACGCGGTGGTCAACCGGCTGCCGCAGATCAAGGATGGCGAGGCTTTTGCCGGCAAGGTGATTGTGCTGGCCGACGAGGCCGTTGCCGCCGGGGATTGCAAGGTCGAATGGGCGGATGGGGGTCTCGAGCGCCTCAGCCGCACGCTTTCGCAACAGCTCGACGATGCCATGGAACGCGTTCTTTCGCGTTTGATGGTGATCCAACCCAAAGAAGACGCCTCTGAAACCGAAAGGATGTCATCATGACGACCGAAAACACCACCGAAAAGGAAAACCTGACGTTTGCCGAAATTCCGGACGAACCGAAGAAACAGGAATCCGACAATTTTTATGACGATCTGCCGCCGGAAAAAGATCTGCACGCTATTTACGATATTCCGGTGCAGGTTTCGGCCGTGCTGGGCCGCACGACCATGCAGGTCAGCCAGTTGCTGAAACTGGGCCGCGGCGCGGTCGTCAATCTCGACCGCCGCATCGGCGAACCGATCGACGTCTACGTCAACAACCGTCTGGTGGCGCGCGGCGAGGTCGTCGTCGTCGAGGACAAGCTGGGCATCACCATGACCGAAATCGTGAAATCGGACGGCTAGAACGATGAAATCCTCCGACCCGTCCTTTGACTTCAAGCCCGCGCGGCGCGAGATCGATCTGGCGACGATCGGCGGCCTGTTGGCCGTGATCGGCCTGATCGGCACGGCACTGGCTTTCGGCGGTCAATCGCGCATCTTCTGGGATGTGCCGTCTTTTATCATCGTGGTCGGCGGCACCTCGGCGATCACGCTGATGGCTTCGACATGGGCGGATCTGACGGCCACGTTCGGCGTGCTGAAAAGCACGTTTGCCAACCGCTCCATCGATCAGCGCCGCTATGCACGGCAACTCATCGATCTGGCGATGATCGCGCGGCAAAAGGGTCTTATCCATTTACAGCGCTATGAAGACTTCATCCAGTCGGACGGTTTCCTCATGCACGCGGTCAAGCTGGCCGTAGACGGCATCAAACCCGAGGAGATCGAGCATCTCTTGAAGCAGGACATCAACAGCGCGCTCACGCGTCAGGAGCACGCCGTGCGCCTGTTGCGCCGCGCTTCGGAAATTGCGCCTGCCATGGGTCTGATCGGGACGCTGGTCGGTTTGGTGCAGATGCTGGGCAAGCTGGATGATCCGACCACCATCGGCCCGTCCATGGCGTTGGCCTTGCTGACGACGTTCTATGGTGCGATCCTGGGCACCGTCATTCTCGCGCCGCTGGCGACGAAGCTGGAAAAGCGCTCGGACGAGGATATGCTGCAAAAAGTGATCGCCATGGCGGCGACGCTGTCGATGGCGCGTCAGGAAAACCCGCGCCTGCTGGAAATTCAACTGAACACGCTTTTGGCACCGAAGAATCGCGTGAAATATTTCGAGGAATAGAAGCCAATGCGCCTGATGATTATCGGCCCGATGGAAGGGCATATCAGCGAAGCCGGAAAGATCGCGCTCAAGCGCGGCGTCAAGGTCGCGCACGCCGAGGATGTCGCACAGGCATTGGCATCCTTGCGCGCGGGCAAGGGCGCGGATCTGGTGATGATCGACATCAAGCTGAACATCGCATCGCTTGTTGAAAATTTGAACGCCGAGCGTATTTCCGTTCCTGTGGTAGCCTGCGGTATCGGTACCGATGCGGCCTCGGCTGTTGCTGCGATCAAGGCGGGGGCCAAGGAATACGTGCCGTTGCCGCCCAATGCCGAGCTGATTGCTGCCGTACTCGAGGCTGTGGCCGAAGAGAGCCGCACCATGATCGCCGACGATCCGTCGATCCGCGCCGTGCTGGACATGGCCGATCAGGTCGCGCCCAGCAACGCCTCAATCCTGATCTCGGGCGAAAGCGGCACCGGCAAGGAATTGATGGCGCGCTATATCCACGACAGGTCATTGCGCAAATCGGGCCCGTATATCTCGCTGAATTGCGCGGCGATCCCCGAAAACCTTCTGGAATCCGAATTGTTCGGCCATGAAAAAGGCGCTTTTACCGGCGCGGTGGCGCGGCGTATCGGGAAATTCGAGGAGGCCAGCGGCGGCACGCTGTTCCTCGACGAGATTTCCGAAATGGACATCAATTTGCAGGCGAAATTGCTGCGCGCCATTCAGGAAAAAGAAATCGACCGCATCGGCAGCAACAAGCCGGTCAAGGTCGACATTCGCCTGATCGCCACCACCAACCGCGACCTTGAAAAAGAGGTCAAGGCCGGAACATTCCGTCAGGATTTGTATTTCCGCTTGAATGTCATCAATCTGGAACTGCCTTCTTTGCGTGATCGCAAGGCGGATATTCCGAAATTGGCGCGGTTTTTTGTCGACCGTTACGCCAAGCAAAACGGCGTGCCGGTGCGCTCCCTGTCCGAGGCGGCGCTGGACAAGCTGTTGAACCATTCCTGGCCGGGCAATATCCGCGAGCTGGAAAACACCATGCATCGCGCCGTGCTGATTGCACGCGGCGACCAGATCGGCCCCGAGGCCATTGCCGCGGGCAGCGAGAATTCGCTGGCCATCAAAGCAACGCAGACGGTGCAACAAAACCAGAAGCCGAGCGAGCCGGCCGACGCGTTGGTCGGCAAGACGGTGGCCGAGGTCGAACGCGACCTGATCATCAAGACGCTGGACAAATGTCTGGGCAACCGGACGCATGCTGCGAATATTCTGGGAATTTCCATCCGCACCTTGCGGAACAAACTCAAGCAATATTCCGATGAGGGGGTCTCTGTGCCTCTTGCCAGCGGCGAATAGTAACAAAGGAAAGACATGGCCGAGAACGCGCCAGCCGCCCCGACTGCCCCAGCCGCCGCGCCAAATTTGAACGCGGACGCGCCGCTTGGCGGTTTCGCCGGGCGTTTTCAGGGGATTCTGGCCAACAAGGATCTGATCCTGCCGATTTTCGTCGTCTGCATCGTGGTGGCGATGGTGCTGCCGATGCCGACATGGCTTCTGGATTTTTCGCTGTCCATCTCCATCACGCTGTCGGTCTTGATCCTGATGACGGTGATGTTCATCGAAAAGCCGCTGGATTTGTCGGCTTTCCCGACGATTTTGCTGTTAACGACATCGCTGCGTTTGGCGCTGAATATTGCTTCGACGCGCCTGATCCTTGCGGGCGGACATACGGGTACGGATGCCGCGGGCCATGTAATCGAAGCCTTTGGCGGCTTTATCATGGGCGGAAATTTTGTCATCGGGATCATCGTGTTCTCGATCCTGATTATCATCAATTTCGTCGTCATCACCAAGGGCTCGGGCCGTATCGCCGAGGTTGCGGCACGGTTTAGTTTGGATGCCATGCCGGGCAAGCAGATGGCGATCGACGCGGATTTATCCGCCGGTCTGATCGACGAAAATGAAGCACGCACCCGCCGCAAAGAGCTGGAGAACGAAAGCTCGTTCTTCGGAGCGATGGACGGTGCGGCAAAATTTGTCCGCGGCGATGCGATTGCCGGGATTCTGATTACGCTCATCAACATTGTCGGCGGCATCATTATCGGCGTGGTGCAGCATGATCTGTCCATGTCGGAATCGGCGCATAATTATACCAGCCTGACGGTCGGCGACGGTCTTGTCACGCAGATTCCCGCGCTGATCGTGTCGGTGGCGGCGGGTCTGATGGTGTCCAAGGCGGGCACGACCGGGCCGACGGAAAAAGCCATCGTCGTGCAGCTGGGCCGCCATCCGAAGGCTTTGGGCATTTCATCGGGCATGATGGCCATCATGGCGTTGATGCCGGGTATTCCTTTCGTGCCGTTTGCAGCGCTGGCGTTAATAACGGGCGGCGCGGCCTATTACCTGCCTCTGGTACGCGAAAAGGAAAAAGCCAAACAGGTCGCCGAGGAAAAGGTCACGCAAGCCAAGGCGCCGGTTGCCGAGGCAACGGTCGGCTCAATGCTGGCGATGGATCTTGTGCGCGTCGAGCTGGGCTACGGCTTGCTGCCTCTGGTCAGCACGGGTGAGGGCAACCGCCTGACCGAACAGGTCAAGGGTCTGCGCAAGCAAATGGCGGCGGAATTGGGCTTTGTCCTGCCCTCGGTGCGTATTCAGGATCACCTGCAACTGCCGCCCAACGCCTATCGGGTGTTGATCAAGGAAATCGTCGCGGGCGAGGGCGAAGTGCGCCCGAACATGATGCTGTGCATGGATCCCAAAGGTCAGCCCATTACCCTGCCGGGCGAGCGCACCAAGGAGCCGACTTTCGGCCTGCCGGCCATGTGGGTCGACAAGCGCCACCGCGAGGAAGCGCATTTCCGCGGCTATACCGTTGTCGATCCGCAAACGGTCATCACGACGCATCTGACCGAGGTAATCAAGGATTATATGCCGGAATTGCTTTCTTATGCCGAGACGCAGAAACTGCTCGACGAGATGGACAGTTCGGCGCAGAAACTGGTGTCCGATTTGATCCCGTCGCAGATTTCTCTGACGGGCGTGCAGCGCGTCCTGCAAAACCTGTTGGCGGAGCGTGTCTCGATCCGCGATTTGCAGACCATTCTCGAGGGCATTTCCGAAGCCGCATCCCAGACCAAGAATTTGACGCTGATCACCGAACACGTGCGCGGACGCCTCGCGCGCCAGCTTTGCGACGCGCATACAGGCGGCAACGGTTTGCTGTCGCTGGTGGTGCTGTCGCCCGAGTGGGAACAAATCTTCTCGGAGTCGCTGATCGGCAGCGGCGAGGAAAAACAACTGGCCCTGCCGCCCAGCCAGTTGCAGCAATTTATCGCCCGCCTGAATCAGGTTTTCGAAGAACAGGCGAAACTGGGCGAAACCCCGGTGCTGCTGACCAGCCCGATGACGCGGCCTTATGTCCGTTCCATCGTCGAGCGCATCCGCCCGGCCCAGGTCGTCATGTCCCAGTCCGAAATTCATTCCAAGGCGCGTATTAAAACCGTCGCCCAACTATGATATAAGAGCTTATGCGCCTTAAAACATTCACCGGTTCCTCGATGAACGACGTCATGGCCCAGATTAAGCGTGAACTGGGCGAGGACGCCGTGATCGTCAGCTCGCGCACGCTCGAGGAGGGCGGGATGCGCGTCACCGCCGCCGTGGACGAGGAGCCTCTGCGTGATCCGGTCGAAGCCTTGGTGGACGGGATCGAGGATCCCGCGCTGCTGT
Organism: uncultured Alphaproteobacteria bacterium; assembly: GCA_965651535.1. GTDB lineage: Bacteria > Pseudomonadota > Alphaproteobacteria > Micavibrionales > SZUA-601 > JAQGJA01. The sequence goes on from CBFGSX010000021.1 coordinate 16,320, forward strand.
TCGGCGGCATACGCGATTACGGCGATCTGCCCGATCCCGATCTTGACAACAAGGTCGAGCGCATCAGCAAGGCTTTGTTGTGGCACCGCGTGCCGGCGGATTTGCACGACCGTATCGTGACTGCAGCCGAGCAGTCGAAAAATGCGGGCGATGCGCGCGCCGTGCTGGCCGAGACGTTCGAACAGGTTTTCCGTTTTCATCCGCTCGAGGCCAAGCCTTTTGAGACGCCGCTCATGCTGGTAGGGCAGCCGGGCGCGGGCAAAACCACGACGATTGCCAAGATCGCCGCGCGCGGCGTGATGGAGAATCTGAAGCCCGCCGTCATCACCGCCGATACGGTGCGCGCAGGGGGCGTCGAGCAACTGGCGGCCTTTACCAAGGTGCTGAAGTTGGAGCTGGCCAAGGTCAATTCGCCCGACCAACTCAAGGATGCGCTCAACGACAATAAAAAATCGGATCAGATTCTGGTCGATTGCCCCGGCGTCAACGCCTTTGACGCCGCGTCGATGAAAGAATTGCACGCTTTTGTGAAATCATCGTCGATGGAGCTGATCGTGGCGCTTTCCGGCGGCATGGATGTCGAAGAGAGCGCTGAAGTCGCGCGCGCATTTGCGGTGCTGGGTGCGCGTTCGATCATCCCGACGCGCCTCGATATCAGCCGCCGCCTGGGCGGCATTCTGGCCGCCGCCGATCAGGCCGGGCTGGCTTTTGCCGGCATGGGCCACAAGGCCGACATCGCTACCGGTTTCGCGCCGCTTGACGCGAAAACGCTCGCCGCCCTTATTCTGCCTCCCACCAAGGAGAAAGCACGATGACCACCGAAGTCAAAGATCAGCCGCTTCCGAAAACCGTGCGCCCGAAACCGACTTTCCGCGCCGACAACATTATTGCCGTTGCCTCGGGCAAGGGCGGCGTGGGCAAGACGTGGTTTTCCGTGACTTTGGCCCATGCCTTGGCCAGACAGAACAAGAAAATCCTGTTGTTCGACGGGGATTTCGGTCTGGCGAATATCGACGTGCAGCTGGGCCTGACGCCGCAGCACGATTTGCGCGCCGTAATCGACGGCACCATGCCGATGAGCCGCGCGGTAACAAAAAACGCCGAGACGGGTTTCGATATGCTGGTCGGGCAAAGCGGTACGGGCAGTCTGGCGACCATGCCGCTTGAGACGGTGATCAAACTGCGTGACGAGTTGGTGGCGTTGGCGCCGCAATATGACCGCATCGTCATTGATTTGGGCGCGGGCGTCGACCGCATGGTGCGTATTCTGGCGAGCGCTGCCAAAGTGGTTTATATCGTCGTCAATGACGAGCCGACTTCGCTGACGGATGCGTATGCGTTTATTAAGCTGACGCACGCGGCGGGTCTGGCCGATACGATCAAGATCGTCGTCAACGAGGTTCCTGCGCGTTCCGACGGCGAGAAAGTCTATGAAACCCTGGCCAAGGCGTGCAATAATTTCCTCAAATTCCGGCCCGATCTGGCGGGGATTGTGCGTTACGATCGAATGGTTCCGGATGCAATCCGCAACCAGACGCCGCTTTTGACGCGCCATCCGAATTGCAATGCCGCCTTTGACGTCGAAGTGATCGCGAAAACGGTTTTGTGATGACCGATGGGAAGATCCCCTCTTTCCTGAACGCTTTTCTGTCTCCGCAAAACGCGCCCGAGGCCAAGCCC
>CBFGSX010000022.1:0-17935 GCA_965651535.1 uncultured Alphaproteobacteria bacterium
TAATAAATCGTTATTCTGATCGCCCGTCACGAAGATCACCGGCACATCCAGACCCTTGTTGCGGATCAGGCGGACAAAAGCAAACCCGCCCACGGGCTCCATCATCACGTCGGCGATCACCAGATCCGGATTCGTGCCGATCATGCCTTCTGCGGCCTGTCCGTCCGTGGCCTCAACCACCTCAAAACCTTCGGCTTTCAGGAAAGTCGCGATCTGCATCCGGACAAAGTCGTTGTCCTCGACAACCATGATTTTCGTTGCGTCGGCCATTTTTACCCAATCATTTTTTCACACACCGCCTAAACGGTTATTTTCCCCCTATTAGAGAGGGAAAGCCGTGAAGAAAAGATTAAGCGATTAACCGACTTACGTTAAACCTTGACAACGCGCAGCGTGTTCGTCTTGCCCGGCTCGCCATGCAGCTCGCCCGCCGTGATCACGACCCGGTCGCCTGCCTGGGCGAAATCGTGGTCGAGCGCGGCCTTTTTCGCCGCATCGATCATCTCCTCGAAACGATCCATCGTGCTGACAACCAGCGGATTGGCGCCATAGGACAAAGATAATTGCCGCGCCACGGATTCATTCGGGGTCAGACACAAAATCGGCGTATGCGGGCGCTCGCGCACCATGCGCAACGCCGTCGCGCCGGAGGAGCTGAAATTCACCACCAGCCTTGCGCCGATCGTCTGCGCGACATGATGCGCCGCTGCCGTGATCGAACCCGAGATGGTATTTTCTGCCGGCGGATGTTCGGCATCCATGATGATGCGGTAATTGATATCCGCTTCGACCGTTTGCGCGATGCGGTCCATGATCGACACGGCCTCGAGCGGAAAATCCCCCGACGCGGTTTCTGCCGAGAGCATCACCGCATCCGCACCGTCATAGACGGCGGTGGCGACATCCGAGGCTTCGGCACGCGTCGGCGTCGGCGAGGCCGTCATGGATTCCAGCATCTGCGTGGCGATGATAAGCGGCTTGCCTGCCTCGCGCACGGCGCGCACCACGCGTTTTTGAATCACGGGAACCGTCTCGGGCGGGCATTCCACACCCAGATCGCCGCGCGCCAGCATGACGGCATCGGTTTCCGCAATAATCGCGTCGATATTCTCGATGGCCGAGGGTTTTTCGATCTTCGCGATCACCGGGGCGCGACCCGCGATGATTTTCTTGGCGTCGATGACATCCTGGGCATGCTGCACGAAGGACAACGCAATCCAGTCCACGCCAAGCGAGAGTGCAAATTCCATGTCTTTCAAATCTTTTTCCGTCAGCACCGAGACGTTCAAAATCGTGCCCGGCAGGTTGACGCCCTTGCGATCCATCAGTTTCGTGCCGGTGATGACTTCGGCGACGACGGAATCTTTTTTCTTCTCGACGATCTTCAGACGCACCTTGCCGTCATCGACGAGGAACGGGTCGCCGACTTTGAAAGCCTCGATGATCTCGGGGTGCGGCAACTGCACGCGCGAGGCGTTGCCGGGCGTCGCGTCGCCGTCCAGCGTGATGCGGTGGCCGGGGCCGACATCGACCGCGCCGTTCTCGAATTTGCCCAGACGCAATTTCGGCCCCTGCATATCGGCCAGAATGCCGACGGGGCGGTTGAATTCCTTTTCGACGGCGCGGATATTGTCGTAGCGCGCTTTGTGGTCGTCATGCGTGCCGTGCGAGAAATTCAGGCGGAACGTGTCCACCCCCGCGACGAACAGCTTGCGGATCATCTCGATATCGCCGGAGGCAGGGCCGATGGTGGCGACGATTTTGGTCTGGCGCACGCGGCGCAGCATTTTGGTCATTTGTCTTTGATTCCTGTTTTTCTTGATATTGAGACGGGAATCTAGCCCCGGTCGGAGGTTGTGGCAAGAGCACCCCCCTCACCCCGACCCTCTCCCTCGCTGGGGAGAGGGAGCCTAAAACAAAACCCTCTCCCCTTGAGGGAGAGGGTGGCGAAGCCGGGTGAGGGGTAAAAAAACCTTTATTTCTTCCTGAATTTATCCAGGGCGATGACCTTGCCGTCGCCTTCTTTTTTCCCTTTGGGGGCTTTTTTCGCGCCCTTCTTGCCACTGGGCGGTGGGGGCGGAGGCGGGAAGTCGTCCTCGTCGTCCTCGATATCCTCCATGGGCTGGAACTGGAGGGCGAAATTGACGCTTGGGTCGGCAAAAATCGTCACCGCCTCGACCGGGATCACCAGACGCTCGGGCGTGTTGTTAAAGCTGAGGGTGACCTGAAACTTTTCTTCCTGCGCCTCGAGGCCATAAAACTGGTACTGGAGGACGATGGTCATTTCCTCGGGATATTGCTCGCGCAGATAGTCGGGAATCTCGACCCCCGGATGATCCGTCATAAAGGTAATATAGAAATGGTGATCGTTGGGCAGACCGTTCTGCACGACGTGATCCAGCGCCTGGGTCACGACCCCGCGGAGCGCTTTCTCCACCATCTTGTCATAACGAATGGTCGGCTGAAATTCTGTCGGTTTCATCCTTCAAAATTTAAGCGGGGAATCTTAATAAAACAAGAAGGGGAGATTTCTCTCCCCTCTTCTTTTTTCAAACGGATGATGGCACCGGTTTTCTTTAAAGCGAAAGAACGCCTTTGTGTGCCAACTCCTGACGCACATTGGAAATACCGTCTTCTTTTCCATTGTAGAAAACGATGCCAAATCCCGCTTCGCGCGCGGCTGTCAGTTTCGCCGTGCGGCTGTCGATTAAAACGATATCCATCGGTTCGGAGCCCAGTTTCTCAGCCATCAGCGTATAGCCATAGCTTTGCTCTTTTGTCGGAACGACCACCACCGGATCGCGTTCAACATCGATATGCTGCGTGGCCATGTGGCGATAATCTGCCGAGATCAGGCCCTCTTCGGTATCGTCGGATACGAGACAGATTTCATGACCGCCTTCTCGCAGGGCGTCCACAAGGCCGCTCCAGCCGGGTCGGGCCAATGTAGCATGATAGGCAAAGGCTATCTTCTTTTTGTTTTCCATAGTGAATCTCCTTATATGGATCGCCACATTAGGCCGAACCCATTCTATGTCAACAAAAAAAGATGTGCTGATGCGAAAGCCCGATCAGGCGGGAATCAACGCCAAATCTACAAGAGCCTTACGAACATCCTCGACGCTGCCCTTGAAAAGAATGCCGTTGGCCCCCGCACGCTGCGCCGCCTGAATATGCATACGGGAGCGATCAATCAAAGTAATGTCGGAGACATTCGTATTAAGATTGCGTGCCAAAGTATCGTAATAATTTTTGTTATACTTCGCCGTACCAAAGAAAACAGGCTCTTTTTCTACATCAACATGAAGCGTGCGGAGATGACTATTATAACAACGCCACCAATTGCTTTTACTATAAAGCGACCAATCGTTTCCATTGTCGCTCGTAACAACACAGATCATATGGCCGTTATTCCGAAGATCGTCTATCAGGGTTGCCCAATCGAGCGAATCGTCCGGCGTCCCAGTATAATCAACCAACGTCCCAATATAATCGAAAGCAATAGCCTTTTTGGCAGAAGATTCCATAACTCAATCCTTTTTCTTAATTTTTTATGCACAAGAAAAAAGTAGCGAGAATAAAATATATGTCAATAAAAAATGGGGGCGGTTCTGTTGATGGGCCCGCCCCCGCGCCCCACCCAAAGCCGTAGCCCCAGGGATTTATATGCACACTTACTTAAGCTTATGCAGCTTGAGCAAGGCTGCCGCCGGCAACGTTATCGTTGATAGCGACAAAGCGATTGTTATCGTTTGCATTTGTAGTGTTTGACCCGATACGGCGGATATCATACCGAGCGAAAACTTACCCTTTACCACGCGTGTCGATCCTATTTCGCCCCCAGCAGGAAAACAGCAAATATTTGATTACAGGCTGTTTTCTTGGTGGAGGCGCCGGGTACCGCCCCCGGGTCCACAACGTTTATTCCAATAAGCGTTTATCGCCATAGTCTCTTGCGAGACCCCTTTATTATAGCACAAAATTCGTAAAAAACATCCCCCTCCCCATCCCTCCCCCTGAAAGGGGGAGGGGGTCATGGGGAAAATCCCGGTCTTGGGCTCCCTCTCCCTTTCAGGGAGAGGGACGGGGTGAGGGCTTTCGTGGGAAGGGCGATTTTGATAGGATGGTGCCGTGCAGCAATATCTGACCCTTCTTGAGACGATTCGCCGATTCGGCACGTATAAATCCGACCGCACCGGCACCGGCACGCACAGCCTGTTCGGCTATCAGATGCGTTTCGACCTCGAGGACGGGTTTCCGCTGGTCACCACCAAAAAAGTCCACCTGAAATCTATCATCCACGAATTGCTGTGGTTCCTGCAGGGCGATACCAATATCAAATACCTCAAGGATAACGGGGTGCGCATCTGGGACGAATGGGCCGACGAAAACGGCGATCTGGGGCCGGTTTACGGCCATCAATGGCGCTCGTGGCCCGCGCGCGACGGCGGCACGATCGACCAGATCACGAATCTGATCGAGATGATCAAGAAAAATCCCGACAGTCGCCGCCTGATCGTCAGCGCATGGAACGTCGCCGATATCGAGCGCATGAAATTGCCGCCCTGTCACTGCCTGTTCCAGTTCTATGTTGCGGATGGCAGATTGTCGTGCCAGCTTTACCAGCGCAGCGCCGATGTGTTTCTGGGCGTGCCGTTCAATATCGCGTCATACGCCTTGTTGACGATGATGATCGCGCAGGTCTGCGATTTGAAACTGGGTGAATTTATTCATTCATTCGGCGATGTGCATATCTATAGCAACCATATCGAGCAAGTGGATTTACAGCTGTCGCGCAAGCCGCACCCTCTGCCGACCATGAAACTAAACCCGGAAGTAAAAGACATCTTCGGCTTCAAGTTTGAGGATTTCACGCTGGAGAATTACGTCTGTCACGACGCCATCAAGGCGCCGGTTGCCGTATGATCTCAATCATCGCTGCAATCGCCGAAAATAATGTCATCGGCGTCCGGGGACAGTTGCCGTGGCACTTGCCGAAAGACTTTGCCTGGTTCAAATCCGTCACCACCGGCAAATGTATCATCATGGGGCGCAGAACATTTGAATCGCTGGACAGCAAGCCACTGCCCAAACGATTGAACATCGTCATCAGCCGCAACCCACGCGAAAACGCCGAAAACGTCGCCTGGGTCGCGTCGCTGGACGATGCCGTCACGCTGGCCCGGCAACACACCGCGGAATACGGCCCCGAGATCATGATCATCGGCGGCGGCGAGATTTACGCGGCTGCCCTGCCCCGCGCCAACCGCCTTTATCTGACCGAAGTTTCCTGCGCACCCAAGGACGGGGACGCGTTTTTCCCCGCATTCGACAAGGCGGCATGGAAACGCACCGTGTTGCAGGAACATGACGCCGTTGAAAACCGCCCGGCGTTCAAGATCGTGCAGTATGACAAGATTTAACCGCAGAGCTAAACAGCGGCAGACATAGCCCATCTTTTGGCTCTGCCGCGTAGCGGCTAACAACATGGAAATAACAGCATAACAGGATTTATGCGCTTCGCGCAGAATAAGCCATCAGAACCGTGTTCTCTGTCTGCCTCTGTTTAGCTCTGCGTTTCAAAAAAACTTAAGCCGCGGCGCGCGCATCGATGCAAGACAAAAAGGCACGTTCCAGATTGTTCTGGCCCGTTTGTTCCTTGAGCGCCTCGGGCGAGCCGTTAAAAGCCAGCCAGCCTTTTTCGATGACGGCGATTTCGGGGCACATCTCGTCGATATCCGACAGAATATGCGAGCACATCAAAACGGTATGGCCGCTCTTTTGATAGGCGATGATCGCGTCCTTGACGAGCGCACGGGCGCGCGGATCGAGACCCGACATCGGCTCGTCGAGAATGACCAGCGGGCAATCCGTCAATAACGTCGCCATCAGCCCCAATTTCTGGCGCATCCCTTTGGAATAAGTCGTCACCCGGCGCGACAATGCTTCGGGCTGGAGCTGGAGCTGCGCCGCCGCCTCGAGGATTCTTTCATCCGTGATCGTGCGGCCGTAAAGTTTTTGCGTGAAGCGGATAAATTCAAAACCGCTGAGAAAATGCGGCGGTTCGAATTTCTCGGGCAGATAGGCGATTTTCGACTTGGCTTCGACAGCCCCTGGCGCATGACCCAGAATCACGGCGCTGCCTTCGGTGGCGTCGCGCAAACCCAGCAAAACCTTGATCAAGGTTGTCTTGCCCGCGCCGTTCAGGCCGATTAGGCCGAAACAGATTCCGTCCGGTATCGTAAAGCTCAGGTTATGCAGCGCCTTGGTCTTGCCATAGGCGGTGGCGAGATTGTCGATCGTAATCATCGGTAATCGGTCGAGGGCAAGATGGTGTCGGTATCCAGATCATAGGTCTGGTGCGGACGCAATGTCAGATTGACGACGCGTTGCAGATTCAAATCCATCCATTTCAATTTGACGCGGTCTTTTTCAACCGCCAGCCCCATGACGCGGTCGGGCAGGTTTTTCGGGCCGACGCGTTCGCCGTTGAGCCACACCGTCCAATCATTCGGCCCGTTATAGACGATCCCCGACAGGCGGATCAAACGCAACTCGGGCGCCGCCGCACCTTCGGGCGCAGCCTCCATCACCATCGCGCGCTGGGGCGCGACATAGCCTTGACGCGCGCGCATGATCGCGATCAGCTCGTTCTGGCTGAAGAACAGGGAATCCTGGATCGGAGCGGCAGAGACAGAAAAAGGCAAAAGAACGAGAACGGCCAATATTTTTTGCATCACATTCCCCCTCCGAAAGCGGCGGCGTGCGGATCCGCCTCGGTCGTGCGCGGCACAATATTGACCCATTCAAAAACAGCCTTTCCTTCAACCAGATCGACCGTCTCACCTTTGCCCAGACGCGCCAAAGTATCGGGTGATAATTTCTCGACGCGCTCGATCGACAACTCCTTGAGCACCAGAAGCCCGCGGAAATGCCTGGCCAGATCGGCCATAAAACGGCGGAAATCCAGATCGGTCAGGCCACGCGCCGACACCTCGAAACCGCTGGCGACGATTTCCTCGTTATAAAGAAGGTAGGCATCCGGGTGCTCGGCCTTCTTCGCCGGCTGGATGCTGTAATCCACCGCGTTCAACCCGGCCTTGGCGCGTAACGCATCGATAATACGACGCGCGGCGATACGATCCTGCTCTTCGTTGAACCCTGCCGCAATCAACGCCTCATAGCGCGCCTCTTCAGCTTTCATCCGCGCATATTTTGCCGGCAGGTCGATAATTTCCTGACGCAAGCGCGACAGCTCGGAATCGACCCCCATCTTTTCGCCCTGCAAACGGGATTGCTGGGGGATCAGAATGCTCTGCCAAAAATAGCCCAGCGCTACGCAAATCAGCAGCAGCACCGCCACAAAGACAAAGCGCTTGCGTCCGACGATCGTGATGGCTTCTTGTATTCTCATTCGAGCGCCCCCTCGATCAGCAAGGTCGATTTGAACTCTGCATCATGCCTATTCGCAGAGCCCTTTTCGTCAATTCTTTCCGAAAGCCCTTGCACCGTCTTGTCCAACGCCAGATTGCCGGCGATATCGACAATCGAGACCTTGCGACCGGGAAAACGTGTCCGCAGTTTTTCTGAAAAGTCACGCGTCAAAATCGCCGCCTGGTCCAGCGCAATATGCGGCGCAAAACCGATGGTGAGAGAAATCGCGGCGCGTAGATCGCTCGAGGGCGGCGCATTCAGATCTGTCGAGACGAGCGGTTTGACATCGAATTTCTCGGGAATAATCGCGCTGCGGTCCGTCATCGCCATGATACCGGAGATCATCGGCTCAAGCGCAAGATTCTTTTTTGCAAAACTGTCATGGATACCCAAAATAACCCGGGTTTTTTCCGGATCAAGCGTCAGCGTATTCAGCTCCTTTGCCTTGGTATCATGTTCGTTTTGTAATACGACGCGACGCGACTGGGAATCGGCGATCTCCCTTTGCAGCACGGCGTTACCGCCCCAAAGCGTGAACGCCTCGAACGCCATATAAGCACCGCCCGCAATCGCCGCCAACATCACCACGCGTGCAATCTGGCGCGCTTGCCGGATCTTATCCAACAGCGGGGCCGAAAGCGGCATAAGCGTCTTGCGCCTTGTGCCGATCCACCCCGCGTGCAGCGCCTCGCCAAAGCCGTCCGACTGCCCCGCCTGCGTGATCGTCAAACCGACCAGACGCGCGGCCTGAAACGGCGTCACCGCATGAAGATTCGTCACCGGAAACGGCACGGCGCGCACCGCGTCACACACATCCTCGGAACCGACAACAACCAGATCAAGACCGTCGGCAGGCACATAGCCGAAACGCGCCAAATAAGTCAGCGTCGCGTTGAACTCGCGGCCGATCTCTTCGGCTACGGCGTTGCGGTTATACGGATCGGACACAAACGGCGTCAAACGCGTCAAGGCCAGCTCGTCATCCTTGATGACAACCTGCCGCAACCCACCTGTCTTATGCTTGGTCATCAAAACAGACCAACGCGCCGAGGCCGGTTTTTTGTTTGCCGCCGCGACAAGGGCCGAAACAAGACCCGTCGATTCAATCGGCAGCAACACCGCGCCCTCGACATTCACTTCAGAGCCGAGAATAGCGTCCATCACCTGTGTCACGGTCAGGGTCGGCGACAGACCGGCAAACAGCGCGACAATCCCGGTATCACGGTTTGAACGCGGCTTGAGCTGGATAAAGGCGCGCATCTGCTGCTGCGGGAAAGCCATCTCGAGCTTGCGCCGGATAACCTTGCCGCGATCCATGAAATTGATATTGGGAATGCTTTCCTTGCGGTATTGCTGTTCGGCCACATCGAGCACAAGAACAAGCGGCAATCCGACGGTACGAAACGCCGTCCGCAAATCAGAAGACAGGCTGGCGCCCGATTCCGAGAAATCCGCATAAATCGCGACACGCTTGCCCGAAACGGTGTAAAGCTGCACCCCGTCATTGCCGATCAGCAGGATTTGTTTCTTTGGCCCGAACATGATCCCCTCTTACGCCCCCAACTCGCCCAAGATACCATAGATCGGCCCGAACACGCCAGCCGCAATCCACAGGATAATCACGCCGAGGATCATCGTCAAAGTCGGCGTAATCATCCCGATCATGCGCTGGACGGCCTCGTCCACATCGGCATCGTAAAATTCCGCCACCTGATCCAGAACATGAGTCAGGTTGCCGCTTTCCTCGCCGATCTTGACCATGCGGATCACAAGGGAAGGAAACTCGCCTGTATTGTTCATCGCCGCCGAGATCGATGCACCTTCGGAAATCTGGCGACGCGCACGCACCATCGCCGCCCGCATATAGCTGTTGCCGACCGTTTCGATCGCCGTATCCATGCATTTCAAAATCTCGAGACCCGATTTGAACAGCGCCCCAAAGGTGCGTGAAAAGCGCGATAAATTCAGCTTGCGCGCCACTTCGCCAATCACGGGGATACGCGTAATCATCAAATCCCAGCGATATTTGAAACCCGGGCTGACGCGGTTCATTGTTTTGATAAATATCACCGTCGCCACCGGCACGATGAAGAACCACATATAATGCTCTTGCAGGAAATCGGATGTCCTGATTAGCGCTACCGTCATAAAGGGCAGCTCCTGACCGACATTGCGCAGGAATTCGATGATCTGCGGCACGGTGTAGAGCATGAGCAGCGATAACACCAGAAGAAACACCAGCAAGGTAAAAATTGGATAGCTGAGCGCCTTGATCGTGCGGCGACGCATCACATCGGCCCATTTCATAAAGATAATCAGTTGCGCGAAAGCATCCGCCAGCTGCCCCGTTTCTTCGGCCGAAGCCGTCATCGCCGTCACGACATTGTTGAAATAACGCGGATGCTTGCGCATGGCATTTGAAAGGGAGGACCCTTCGGACACGTCACGATGAATTTCGGTCATCACATCACGCAACACGGGGCTGTCGGTGCTGTCGCGAATATCGGCCAGCGAGTCCAGAAGCGGCACACCCGAGCGCTGGAGCTGTTCCAGATGCACAAAGGCCTGAATCATTTCGCGCGCCTTGACGCGGTTGAAGAACGGCAAATAAAAGCGATTCTGGCGTTGCGCCCGGCAATCGACCAGCTCGAGACCGACGGTCTTGAGCTGTTGATACAGATCCGTCTCGCTGACAGCAGACAAGACGCCCCTAACCTGCCGTCCCTGATCGTCGAGCGCGCGATATTTATATTTCTGCATGGCTTACTTCATCCGGTCGGCAAGGTTGACGACATCCATCACGGATTCCAGCGTGGTCACGCCTTTGAGAATCTTTTCGATGCCGTCATCGGCCATCGAACGGAAACCCTTTTCCTTGGCTTTGGCCTTGAGCGCGGATTTCGGCGCGGCCGAAGCCAGCAGATCGTCCAGCTCCTCGTCGAAGAGCAAGATCTCGGCAACCGCGACGCGGCCCTTGTAACCCTGCTGTCCGCATTTTGCACAACCGACAGCGTGGTAGATCGTCGGCGGATTGCTTGGGTCGACACCCAGCAATTCGCATTCCTCGGGCGTGGCAGGGGCGGCCTTCTTGCAATCGGGACACAGGCGACGCACAAGGCGCTGGGCAAACGAGGCGACAATCGCGCCCGCGATCATGCCCGGCTGCAGCCCGAGATCCAGGAGACGCGGGATCGCGCCGAAGCAATCATTCGTGTGCAAGGTCGTAAACACCTGGTGGCCGGTCATGGCCGCCTTGAGCGCCTGTTCCGCCGTCGCTTCGTCGCGCACCTCGCCGATAAAGATGATGTCGGGATCCTGACGCAGCAGCGCCTTGACGCCGTTGGCAAAGGTCAGGCCCGTGGACTCGCGCACAGCCGACTGGCGGATCAGCGGCAGGGAGTATTCCACCGGATCCTCGAGCGTCATAATGTTGACTTCGGGCGTATTGACCGCGTTGATCATCGAATAGAGCGAGGTCGTCTTACCCGAACCCGTCGGGCCGGTGACGATAATAATACCCTCGGGCCGCGCAATCGCCCGCTTGATCAGCTTCATGTTATGTTCGGAAAACCCCAGCTCGTCGAGCGATTTGATCCCGGCGGATTTATCCAGCACGCGCAGCACAAGGTTTTCGCCATAGACCGTCGGCAGCGACGACACGCGGAAATCGGCCGTGCGCCCGCCGACCGTCAGGCCAAAGCGTCCGTCCTGGGGATTCAGCTTGTCGGCGATGTTCATATCGGAAATGATCTTGATACGCTGCGCCATTGCGTTCCAGTATTCTTTGTGAAAAGTCTGCACCTCGCGCAGCACGCCGTCGATGCGCAAGCGCAAACGCACAAAATTTTCCTCGGGCTCGAAGTGCAAATCCGACGCGCCGATCTTCACCGCGTCATAAACCAGCGCGTTGATCAGACGCACAATCGGATGGGCATAGCCCTGTTCATCCGTGACCGCAGCCAGATCGACTTGCCCGCTTTCCAGCTCCTGTAAAATCGCATCAACCGAAGTCGCATAGCCATAGGCATTGTCGATTGCATCCGCCAGAATTTTCGGCGCACAAAGCAGCGGCTTGATCGTGCAGCCGCGCGGGAAGTACTGGCGCAACTTGTCCTGCGCCACTACATCGTGCGGGTCGGCGGTGGCGATGACTGCAACCTTGTCGTCGAAAGTGACGGGCAAAACTTGAAGCCTTGTCGCAATATCCTTGGGCACGCGCGCGACGGCCTCGGGGTCGACCATCGTCTTGCCTGCATCGAATTGCTCGACGCCGGAGGCTTCGGAAAGGAAGGATTGCAAGAAAGCCTGGTTGACAAATCCCAGCTTGACGAGCTGTTCGCCCAACATCAGGCCCGTCTTGGTCTTTTCCTTGAGCGCGACGTTGAGCTGATCCTGCGTGATGACGCCGCTTTCGACCAGCTGCTCCCCAAGGCGGGCGCGCGCCGGTGCTTTGGGCGCAGCAACGGACGAGGCCGCTTCGGGCGGGGGCGCGGGGGCGGCTGGCTCGTTGACCACCATCGACAAACCGGGATCGAAATCCTTTTGGGACATCAGCGAAAACCGTATAAAAGCAAGAGAAACCCAAGACCCAGCCTAGAGGCAGGCGTGGAAAGAAAGGGTTAAGACTGCAAGATTATGTCACGGACGGGCGCAATTATCGCCCATTTCCGCCAACATCATGCGCTGCGTGCGCCACAGCACAACATCGTCGAAATAACTGCCTGCCGCCGTGGAGTGCGGCAGGTCAACGAAAACACGGTTATCATTTGCGTTTTCCAACTCGCCCGGACCGGCGCTGACATTGGCTTTGCGGTTTGCCTGACCCAGCGTGAAAGACCGCTCGCCGTTCCGGCCATGGCTGACCAGCACAAAAGCGAAATAGGACAGGTCGACCGCCGTTGGCGATGCCACCCCGCTATTGGGCGCGGCGAATTGCGCCGCCGGGATGCTCGGGATGGTCCGCTGAACGCCGGATGCCCACTGGGTCGCCGCCGCATCCACATAGATTTCAAGCGGCGCGGCGGAGTTATCATTCCTCAGGCAACAAAACGCCGCCTTGCGCGCATTCGCGTTCACGCCGCCATTGACCCAGACCGTGTTCTGGCGGCATTGCTGGTGCGCTTCCGTGGTGGGCGTTGCCGCCTGAGCGCGCTGATCGACCGTGTAGCTGATCGGGCGACCCCAACCGTCCAGCACATCGTCCTCGCGCAGGCCCAAAACACGATATGGCACAATGCCGTGACGATCCGCCTCGGCGGCGCAGGCGCCCTGCGGCGTCGTTCCCGCCACATAACCCAACGGCCAACCGCGCAGATTCTGGGCCAGCTGCGGCCGTGCCGGACACGGCAGATTGCCATAGGTCTGCGCAAACTGGGTCAGGGCGCGGGCCATTCTCTCCTGATTCTGTCGCGTCACGTCGCGGAGTCTTTTCTCCTGCACCGGCGTATAAAAAGAGAAAAACGCCCCCGTCACAAGCCCCAGAATCAAAATCACAATCGACATCTCGATCAACGTGAAACCGTGTTCTCCGCTATGTTTTTTCATGGGCGCGCGCATGTGTTCCGCCCCATTTCCCCGACCAGCCCCGTGTTGCTGCGCCACAGCACCAGATCGTCAAAATAATTGTTGTTGGCAATCATCGACAGAGGACGATCGACGAAAACCAGATTGCCGTTGCGATTTTCGCTTTCCTGCGCGCCAACCGGCGCCGTCACCGGCATCGTTCCCGCCCCCTGACCGATAAATGCGCCGTCCCCGTTCTTGCCATGGCTGACGAGGACAAAGGCGATAAACTGATTCTGGGTATAACGCACATCCGCCGGATTCGACGGATCGACCGCGTCGACACCGCCGTAATAGCCGGCGTCATTCGTATGCACGGCCCCGAAAACCGAATTACCCGCCAAGCCGTCCAACACGGCGATATCCGTGTTCGCGCCGCCGCTGGCGATATAGGGCGCGCAGCACAGGCGTGCCTTGTTGCGATTGAGATTGACCCCCGACGGAATCCAAATTTCCGAACGGCAGCGATCATGCACACTGATCGCCCCGGCACTGCTTTGCGCCATGGCGGGGCTGACGGCATAGGTCATCAGACGCCCCCAGGAATCCCGGACATTTTCCTCGGTCAATCCCAGCGCGCGGAACGGCACAATGCCGATATGGCTGGCCGCCGTATAGGGCGCGGCGCAAACATTGCCGTGCTGATCGACCGCCGACCCGGAATTGCGCGGCGAACCGTAGGGTTCTACCGCAGGGCTGAGCGCGGCCGGACAGGGCAAACGCCCGTAATTCAGCGCATATTCCGACAAAAGCTCGGCGATTCTTTTTTGTTTCTCGACTGTCGTATTGCGCTGGGCCATTTCGGCATAGGGCTTGAGCATTGCGATCGCCCCGCCCAGCAAAAGCCCGACAATCACCAGAACAATCGCCAGCTCGACCAGGGTAAAACCAGAATCGGAAAGACTGTGCCGAACCGTTTGTTTCATTCTTTTATCCTTATAAGGAAAAGGGGTTGGCGCATGTCCAACCCCGTTCCCGAATTTCAGTCCCAAACCTTTAGTTCTGGACGCGGATCATGAGGTTGCAATCACGCATCTCCGAAGTTTCGGCATAGGTTGCGCCCGTGCAGTTCGCCGTGCCGACGCCGATCACGTCGCCCGTCTGGGGTAGACCGTCATCCAGCTTGCGGTCGATCTGGGCGGCGCGCAGCGGCGAAATCGCCGACTGGCCCGATGCTTCGTTGACCTGATAGTTTCCGGCGTTGTTGCGCAAGACAAGGAAGTGACCCGATACCGCCGGAACCGATCCGCTCGGCGGGATGTTGGAATAGGCCACATGGAAGCCTCCCGCCAAACGCGCCGCCGGATATTCTGTACCCCAGGCCGGGCCGGATGCGCCGCTGGCATCCACGCCGGAAATCAGACGCGCCACCGCAAGATGCAACCAGAAGAGGCGGTTTTCGCTGGTGTTGGCACTACCCGATACATAGGTGCCCGTCTTGGTCGTCAGGGATTCGCCGATAATGCTGTTGCCCACGGCACCACCCGAAGCTACCGAGTTACACGGCGCGGTGTTACAATTCGCCAATCGGCCACCCGGGTTGACCATGTCGCCCGGCAGCGCGCTATAGGCGTCACGGAAAGTCGTGGTCGCGCCGTCATAGGCCTTGGTTTGCTGGATCGTCGCGGTAACGCGTGCGTTTTCCATCAATTCCTGACCGCGCAGA
Source organism: uncultured Alphaproteobacteria bacterium (assembly GCA_965651535.1). Taxonomy (GTDB): domain Bacteria; phylum Pseudomonadota; class Alphaproteobacteria; order Micavibrionales; family SZUA-601; genus JAQGJA01. The sequence goes on from CBFGSX010000022.1 coordinate 14,663, forward strand.
ATGCCGCCGATCAGAAGGCCGATAATCATCAAAACGATCGCCAGTTCGACGAGCGTAAAACCGCGTTCGGTTTTGCGAGAGGTCAGGGTGGTCATGGAAAAGCGTCCTTTCAGAGTGATGGAATTCCTGCGCGATACTGCACTTCCTTGGTGAAAAGAAGTTTAACAGCATTATAAGGATACGATTCATAAAATCCAATTAAATCTTGTAAAAATTTTTACAGAATATTTTTACCTATTAATTATCTTACTTATGCGGATTGTCTGCACAGAAAACCGACCAAACCGGATCCAGCTCCAACCCGTCCTCCGTCTCGCGCAGGTGCTTGTCGATATACCAGCAGGTCTGGTTTACCTCGGCCGAATCCAGATTCTTGTCGGTGGCCATAATCGTCAGCATCAAATCGCGGGCTGCCTTTTTCTGTCCTGCGTTCGACATCACATAGGCGGGCATTTGCTTCGTCCAGATCGGCAAATCGGGACTTTCATGCGCCGCCAGCCGATAAGCCAGATCGAGCGCCAGATCCGAATCCCCGATGCGGAAACGCGCCAGATATACCGCATGCGCCAGCCAGCGCCAGCGTTCGCCCGCCGTGTCCGCACCGACATGCGCCAGATAGGCGATCAAATGCCGCAGCTCGTCGGGCTTTTTTGCCGCACCGAAATAATAAGCTGCCAGACCCGGGACGTAATTCGCGCGCCCATCCAGCGCATCGGCCAGCCATAACCAGTCTTCCACACGGGCATAATCGTAGGAATCAATATGCGTGATACGCCCACCCATATCACCCGCGTTCTGCAGCATCATGCCGACATTACGATAGGAAAACTGCCCATCGCCAAAACCATAAACAAGCGCCGCGCTTTTATTCGCCGCCGGAGGCAGACCCGGCCAGGCGGGCCGCATCGGATAGGACAGGCGCGAAAGTCCGACACACAACATAAGTGCCAGCAACACACACATTGTGTCGCGGGAAAACGCCAAACGCATCAGAATTGATTCCGCCGGAGATCAAAAGCGGCGCAGAAAAAGAACAGCGTGACAAAAACGATCGCCTGCACCGGCAGCACCCACGGAATAAAGTCGCGCGCATCGCCATAGACAATCCAGGCGCTTTGCGCCAACAGGTCAAAGCGCGGCACGACGACCGCCAGCACATTTACGATGCCGTGCATGAAGTCCCCTGCCAAACCCGAGAAGATTGTCTTGGCCTCGATAATCCCGATCATCATCCCCATCAACCGCGACAGGGTATAAAACCCGAAAGCGCATAACGCGCTGATCGTCGCCGATGTCAAAACAGCAGAAAAAAACAGTGCCATCATCGCCGTAATAACGAACTCGACCAGCACGCTGGCGCTCCAAAGAGCCAAACCCGACGATAGCCCGCCCGCCAGACCCGCCATGACCGCCGAAACGGCCAATGCCAGCGCCGCCGCAACGACCACGAAGGCCGCCGAGAAACTGTAGAGCAGGCGATGCCGCGTCAACGGCGTGGCCAGCAAATAATCGATTTCCCGGCTATCAAAGGCGCGGCGCATAAAAAAGCTGACAAAGATCACAATCCCCGTCACCGCCACGAGGCGCAGCACCGTCCCCGCCATGGCCAGCGTGTATTGCTGTTGCTCGATTGTCGCCGCACCGCCAAGGAAAAGCGACACCGCCGCCCCCAGCACCAGCATGACACACATAAGCTGCGCGACGCGATCACGGCGCACCGCCGTCAGCGTATAACGGAAAAGTGGCACGGAAAGAAACACCGATATTCCCCCCTACATATTGAAGGGGCGGCGATCCTGAGTGAATTGCTTGTAGAGTTCGCGATCCACACGATCCGGTTTTGCCTCACCGACAATATTTGCGCGCAACAAGATGACCATTTCGGTTTTCTTGATGCTATCACGCTGGTTGCGGAACAGAGGCCCGATAATCGGGGCTTCGCCCAAAACCGGGACACCCACCTGCTGCGAGGCGGTACGATCCTGCATCAGGCCGCCCATGACAATGGTCGCCCCCGAATGCATCTTGACGATGGAGTCGATTTCGCGCACCGACAATTCCGGCACGAGGTTTTCGATCGTTCCGCCTGAAGCGATGAACGCCCCCGGGTCCGAAACCGTGCGCACGATGCGCGTAATCGAGGGGCGCAAATTCATCGTGATCTCACCCGTATCGGCATCGACCGACGGATGCACCGTCATAATCAGGCCTTCGGGCACGTTATTGACCTCGGTGGTAATATCCGTGCGCGGCGGGTTATTGGCCGTGCCTTCGGTGCGCTCGATCTGGAATTCGAAAAAGACGCGGCTTTCAGAGACGTTCAGCACCGCCGTCTGGTTGTTCATAACCGTCAGGCGCGGGCTGGACAGGGTACGCACCGTGCCAAAGCGGCTGATAGCCTCAACCAGCAGATCAAAGTCCGAGCTATTGAAAGAAAATGATCCGGTCGTCGTGCCGATCAGCGGATCGGCGGGGAAAGACGCCTTGGGCAACGTCACCCCGAATTGCAAATCCGTGCTGCTGGCCAGAGCCGTCCAGTCGATCCCGGTGCTGTTTTCGTCGTTCAGCTCGACCTCGAAAATCTTGGCTTCGATCAGGATCTGCGAACCGACAGCCTTGCGCAGCTGGTCGAGATAATCCGTTACCTTGCGATGTTGTTTCTCGGAAGCGAAGACGGTCACAAGGCCCGCCTGGCGATTGACCGAGAAATACGGGTTGGTCACCGCACCGCCGGAAGACTCTTCCGTGTCGCCCGCCACGGTCTGCGTGCCGGTCGGGTTGGCCAGCCCCGGCGTCGGAGTGGACAGATTGACATTGATGGTCGGCTGACTGGCCGCCGGAGTCGAGGCCATGCCATCGACCGGAGAGCCCATTGCCGCCAGTTGCTCGGTACTGACAGCCGGAATGGCTGTTGGGGTCGAGATCGGCGTCGACTGGTCGGTCAAGGAAACTTGTGTATTGGTGCGATCCATGATCTGGGTGATGTTGGCCTCGAGCTCGGTCCAGAAATCCATGGCGCTGTTGCTGGTGATACTGCTGGTCGATCCGTTTGACGAACCGCCACCACCACCGCCGCCGCCACTCGAGCCGGATGCCGCCGAAGTATTGGACTGAATCGTGCTGGAATAGTTGCGCTGCATGCTCAGATATTCGATACGATAAGTCTTGAGATAGGGCGTATCACGCTCAACGCGCAGGACGTTGTTCTTGAAGGTGTAACGCAACCCCGCCATGTCGCAAATGCGTCCGACCACTTGGTCAAAGGGGCGATTA
>CBFGSX010000023.1:0-17789 GCA_965651535.1 uncultured Alphaproteobacteria bacterium
ATTCGATGTCATCGTCTCGGAAACCTTGGGCAATTACGCGCTTGAGGAACAGATCATCCAGACGATGGAAGACGCGAAGCGCTTCCTAAAGCCCGGCGGGACGATGATCCCCCGGCGCATCGCGCACAGCGTCGCGCCCGTCGTGACGGATCGTTTTTATAAAGAACTGTGCGTCTGGGATCGCGTCGGCTACGGCCTCGATTTTACGCGTGCCAGAAACATGAGCCTCAATAATGTTTTCGTGCGGACATTCAAAAAAACGGAACTGTGCGGCGCGCCGCAAATCTGGGACGATGTTGACCTGACGAAAAAAAACGCGACGACGCGCAAGGGTCGCGCCGCATGGACGATGCCCAAAGCCGCAACGCTTTACGGTTTCGCCGTGTGGTGGGATTGCGATCTGATCGCGGGCGTAACACTTTCCACCGCGCCGGATGCGCCGAAAACCCATTGGGAACAGCTTTATTTCCCCGTGCTGGAGCCGATCGCGCTTAAAAAGGGCGCGAAGCTGTCCCTCGACATCACCGCGACATCATCCTATGAGGCGGGCACGAATTTCCGCTGGATTGTCACCACCGACGGCAAAAAGCAAATCCTCGATCTTGAAAAAGGCTTTATCGGCTAAGAAAGTCCCGGCTGTATTTTGTCATGGCCGTGATAATGTAATTCCTGACGCAGATTGGCCAGCTTGTTCATGGCATCATGGGCGGCGTGGCCTGCGGCGGCGGCAAAGCGGAAATCAACAAACCCTTTTTCCTTTAATGCTTCAAGGCGTGGCAACAGGGTATGCTCGATACGATGTCCCATTTCATGGGCAACGCGGGATTTTTCCTCTGGGTCGGCAAGAACTTGCTTGTTTTCCTCGAGTTCAGACCAAAAATCCAGATGCACGCTTGTAGAAGCGACAAAATACCGCACCACATCGCCCCGGAATCCCTTATCCACCGCGTCGATTTCCCGGTCTTTTGCGAAAGTCCGTATATTCTTGAAAAGGGGGATTGTGTCGGATTCCGCCAGAAAGTTTTTCATCTGTTTGGAAACCGCCACGCCTTTTTGTGTATAAAAATCGGTTCCCATGCTGTCCATGACATCGTAAAGAAGCGTCGCGGCCATCAGCGATTTTTTACGCGCAACCAGATGCGCTGCAATTTGTTCGCGTGCACGATCTTTTTCCAAAGGCAAGGTCTCGATCAGAATCTGTCCCTCGGTTTCGGTTAGATCGGTGATCGCAGGGTAATGGCTGTGAATAAAAGTGGCGATGGCCATATCGTGCCGATAGCGGTTCTCGGGCGAATCCGGCCCCGGCCTGCTGTGATGAAAACCCAGCAGCAATCCGGCACTTTCACGGATCAGCGCATCACCTGGAAGCTGGAGCGGGGGACGATTCATGATAAAAGACCTCGGCGTTAACTCCAGCTTTACCATAATATTACAAAATTAGGGTTAAGAAAGGGGCAGGCGATGGGAGCCGAGGCACCGGAAATCTATGACGGCATCGGCTGGGAAAGCAGCGTGGCGATGATCACGGCCTGGCGCGCGGATGCCGATGCCGAAACCAATCGCCGCAGCATGGAATCCCTGAAAGAGGATCTGGCGGCGAACGGCTATCATGCGGTCATCGAGGCCGAAGGCCAGTTCCTTGAAACGCAACAGGACGGCACGCTGAAACACGTCACCGAACCCAGTCTTTTGATCTATAAAAGCGCGCATGAAAAATTTGACAGCTTTGTCGGTCAGATGGAAAACCTGCGCGCGCGCTACGATCAGGACAGCTTTATCGTGAAAGATCACCAGACGCTGCGCTATACCGAGATACGCCGCGAAGGCACCCGGGTCGATATCGGGCGGATGTATCGCAGCACAGCTCAAACGCTCTATTCTTCTCGATTGGGGCACGGGATACCCGCTTTTACCATTCAGGATAGCGAGCGCCCCGAGGCACAAAAGCCCGCAAAGCCGTCACCTATTTTACAGGCGTAAAGCGATAATGCGCCCAATCCGCCGGGCCTTTGATATGTTGAAGGAGGCGGAAATCACGCCCCAGCACCAGCGTCTCGGGAAAAAGCCGTACGCTGAATTGTGCCGCGAGCTCCTTTTCCGGGTCGAAGACATGGCGGATGCGCGGATTTTCCGGAAGGGCTTTAAGGAATTTTTCCAAAGCCGCCTTGTCGCGGTCGACCGACACGGCCAGCAGCGCAACGCCTTCTTCGGCGGCGACGCGCGCGACAAGATCGGGAAATTCGATCAGGCACGGGGCGCACCACGTTGCCCAGAAATGGATCAGGACGATGTCGCTGCGCTGGGCATGAAGCGTGGTTTTCTCGCCGTCCAGCGTGGTAAAGGCGAAATCCGGCACGGTTTCGCGCGCGCGGCTGTCGTCGCGTCCGGCCAACAGCAAGGTGGCGATGGCGATGCCGCAAAGAATGGCGCACAGGACAAGAAAATTACGCGCCATGCGGATCCCCACGGCGCAGACGCGCGAAACAATAGGATAGCAACAGAATTTCGGCGGCGACGAACGCGCCCAGACCGACGCCGCTGCCGCTGGTAAAGCCATAGGCGTGCAAACCTACGCCCAGCAAATTGACGCCGATCCACGACAGCGCGACGACGATCGACAGCGCGGCCAGCCCGATCATCAGGCCGAGGACGGAAACCTGTTGTGTCAGCCGTCCGTGCAACAGCCACGTAATCCACAGGATAATCAGCAGCGCGCCGTTTTCTTTCGGATCCCATCCCCAAAACCGTCCCCAGCTCTGGTCGGCCCAGATGCCGCCCAAGACCGTGCCCAGCGTAACGAGACACAGCGCGACGATGGCAAGGCCTTGGGCGTAACGGCGCAGCGGCCCGGCCAAAGGATTTTTCAATCTGCCGGACGCGCCGCCGATCAGCACGGCGTGCGCCGCCGCGCTGGACAACAGGCAAAACGCATATCCGGCGGTGATGACGGTGACGTGCACGGCCAGCCAAAATTTCGTATCCAGCACGGCTTGCAAGACCTTGAGATCGTCTTCGTCGGCCCCGGCGAAAAGGAAGGCGACGCATTGCAGCGCCAGGCCCAGCCACGCCGCCGAAGCCAGCGCCGCTTTGTCGCGGCTGCGTCGGTGCCACGCCAGCGCGCCCGCCGCGGCGACAAAGCCGACAAAAAGAAAGGATTCATGCAGGCTGCTGACGGGCGGACGCAACAGGATCACCATGCGGCACAACAGCGCGAAGCCGTGAAAGCCCAGCGCGGCAAGCAGGGCGGTTTCGGTATAGCGTGCGGCGCGCATTTGCGTCATTAAAAGAATTGCCGCAGCCAGATAAAGCGCGGCGGCGATCAGCTCGGGGTGCAGCGTGCGGTAGAAAATCTCGAGCCGCAACCGCGTGCCGAGAAATCGTTTTTCCGCCCGTGCGGTCGTCCGGTCGGCGATCCTGCCGCCTTGCCGCGCAAAGCTTTTTTCCTTGCCGCCGAGATACAGCCGCGCCGCTTCCCGCCACAGCGGCAACAGCGCGTCGTCTTTGCCGGACAGAACGGCTTGCCAGGGCGTCTGCCATGTGCCGTCCTTGGGAATGACGAGGAAATAGACATTGTGCGCGCCGCGTTTTTTCAAGGCCTCGGCGTGTTTGCGCTCTTCGGCGGAGGGGCGTTTCTTTCGGTCGATGGCGTAAGCTGTCGCGCCGTTCGCGGCTTTCAGCGGCAGGAACGCGGTCATGGAATCCTTGATCTGCTCAAAAGCCGTTACCCGCGCGTATAGTTGCAATACTGCGTGATCGGGGTCGGTTTTTTGCAGTTCGGCAATGGTTTTGCTCTGGCGGATAAAAGCCGCATTGAGTTCGGCAAAGCTGTAGCGCGCGGGGCTGCGCTCGGGCAGGCCCATCCATGTGACCAGCGCCGCGTCCTTGACGGCAAAACCGCGCCATTTCTCTGCGCCCGCCGGATCGAACAGCATCGATGCCAGAAATTGCGCGGATTTTCCCGGCGACGGGGCATCGCCCGAGAATTTCCGCAGATGGATCTGTGCGAACACGCCCAAGGGCTTGATGCGGCCTTCGTGCATGACAGGAATGCGGGCGAAGCCGCCCGTGTCGAAAGCCGCTGCGGGCGCGGCCCCCGCAAGACAGATCAGGATGACAAGGGCTTTAAGCGTTTTCATGGCGGCGCGCCATCAGGTGAAGGGAAAAACCAAGCAGAAATAAAATGCTTGCGGCATAGGGGAACAGCCAGGCCGGATTTTCAACGACGTTCAGCACCGAGGCGGTCTCGCCGTCGGGCAGGGTCAGAACCGAAGATTGATACAAGGTATAGTGCCGGTGACGCAGCGGCTCGTTCATCGCGATGGTGGCGACGCGTGAGACGTTGCCATCGGTCAGAGTTACATCCGAGCGATAGGCCTTGGCCATCGTCGTGCCGGGGTGTGTTTCCTGTTCAAAGCGGTCAAGCTGCAAGCGGAAAGGCAGCTGCGTCGTCACGCGCTGGAAGGTCAGCGTCATGTCGTCAAGCTGCAAGGACGGATTGGCGAATTCGGTCAGGAACGCCTCGCGTCTACCGATCTCCAGCACGAGCCCCATCTGGTGCGCTTCGTCGTCGAGACCCGCCGGAAGCGGTTCAAGCTCGTGCGTGCAGGCCAGTCCGATGCAGCCCAGCATACGACGCGGCTCGCGCGCGACGGGGCGCGCGTTGCGGTGGATTTTTACGATGCGGATATCGGGCAGGAACACCATGCCTTCATACAGATCCTCGCGCGGGAAAACCTGTGTTTTGCGGTCTTTCTTCGTAATGCTCAGATTGCGCTGGTGGTAATCGACCAGCGTTGCCGTCGGTTGGCCCGCGCGCAGCACGACAAAGCCCTCCTGCTTTGTTACAAGACTGATCGCGCCGCCCAGCAACAGCACGATCACGCCGACATGGATCAAGGTCGGCCCCAGCGTCGCGCGCGACCAGCGGCTGTGCATCAGGTAATGTGCCGTCATGTTGAACGCGATCAACGCCAGCACGCTTAGGCCGCCGGGCAGGGGAATGGGCCCCCACCACAAAAACCAGGAATGAAAAAAGACTTCCGTCGCGGTAAAAAGCCCGAGATGTTTTTGGGCCAGCGTGCCGATGGCCAGCACGGCCATAAAAAGCGGCAACAGGACGAAAAGACAGCGCGGGCCGGTGATCCAGCGCCACAGGGCGGCAAGAAATTTCATGCGGCAAGTCTAGCCGCGAAAGCCGAAAACGTCGAGGGCAGCGGCCATGGGCGCGGGCGGCGGGGCTTCGACCGTTAGCGGCGCGGCGGGATCGAGCGGAATGCGCACCGACCGCGCGTGCAGCATGAGCGGTGCGATGCCGTCGCCCGTGCCATAGAATTTATCGCCGACAAGCGGCCAGCCCATATGCGCGCAATGCACGCGGATCTGGTGCGTGCGGCCCGTTTTGGGCGACAGCTCGAGCCACGCCCGCCCGTCGGTTGTGCCGAGGACGCGATAATCGGTGACGGCTTCCTGACCGTTTTCATCGACTTTCATGTGCCATTTGTATTTCTGCGACGAGATTTTCGCCAAGGGCGCGTCGATGCGGCCCTGTTTCTTTTCCGGCACGCCGTCCACGATCGCCCAATAGGTCTTGCCGATGCGTTTTTGCTCGAAAAGTTTTCCCAGGATGCGGATGGCCTGTTTCGTGCGGCCCAAAATCAAACAGCCGCTGGTATCGCGGTCAAGGCGATGCGCCAGCATGGGTGGAATTTTCGCGTTGAATTGCAATGCGTGGAAATGATCCTCGAGATTTTCGCCGCCGCCCGATCCCGCATGAACGGGAATGCCCGCCGGCTTGTTGAGGACAAGGATCTGATCGTCTTTGTAGAGGATTGCGTCGGAAAGCACGCCCGATCTTATTCGGGCTGCGGCTCGGGCATCTCGGCGCGCTCGAGACGGTCATTGACCCAGTCATTGGCCGGGTTCATCGGGTCTTCGTAGGAACCGCCAAGATAATGCTTTTTCATGAAGGCGTCGGTCGCGTCGATGCCTTGGGCCAGACGGATATTGCTGGAAAATCTTTTCAGTCGGAGAAGATTGTCTTTCGTCATGTGGCGACCCTTGTGGCGGGGAGAAGTTAAAGCAAGATTAAGTCACATAATACAGATTCGTCAACGACAAAATATATTAACGGTATTAATCTGTATGAAAACGATATAATAAAATTACAAGTGGTTGCAATTATTGGGTAGTGTAGCAGTTTGAAAAACACCCCCCAGGTCACCCCCGCGCAGGCGGGGGGGGGGCCGACTCTCATTCTTTTGAGGTTTTAAGCCGGATGCCCGCCTACACGGGCAAGACAAAGGAGGAAAGATTTCAAACTAGAGACACGGCCAGTGATTGGGTTTACGGCAAAGCCTTGCGGAAACCCTCGGCCAGTTCGTCGGCGGTGGCCTCGTGCGGGAACACGTCGTGCAGGCTGCCGTCCGGGTTCATCAGGTATGTAAAGGCCGAATGGTTGACCATATAATCCGGGCCGTCCCCGGCTTTTTCGGCATAGACGCGGAAGGATTTTTTCACCGCGTTGATCTGGTCTTGCGTGCCGGTCATGCCGACGATCTTATCATGGAAAAGCGGGACGTATTGTGCCAGAGACGCCGCATCGTCGCGCGCCGGATCGACGGTGACGAAAAGGGGTTGCAGCTTTTCAAGCTGGGTTTCATTGAGTTTCCCCAAGGCCTCGGCAATACGGTTGAGGCCCAGCGGGCAGACATCGGGGCAATGGGTAAAGCCGAAATACACGACAAGGTATTTATCCGGCCATGATTTCTCGGTGACGGCTTGGCCGTTGTGATCGGTCAGAGAGAATTCGGCCTTGATGCCCGGCCCGGCAATGGCGGGCGTGGCAGCGGGACGAGGAGCGGGGGCTTGTTGCGGGCGGGCCAGCAACAGGGCGGCTCCGGCCAAGAGGCAGAAAATCCAGACAAAATGGACAGGACGCAGTTTCATGGTTTCACGCTTGAGTTTCAAAAGCTTGAGTTTCAAAAAATGAACAATAGATTAAATCGAGCGGGTTTCAATAGTAAGCCCCTGTTAAGGGGCCGGGGCGTAAAATAGAGCGTTCTTCAGAAAATGGAGTGGATCATGGCGGTTATCGGCTCGAATTCGGTCGCGTCACAAGTTTATAGCGGCGTGCAGAGCCGCGTCGGCGGCGGGCTGCAACAAGGCCCAGCGCGCGATAAACCGGCAGTTTCCGGCATTGCGGGCGATAGCGGCTTTCGTCTGCCGTCCTCGGCCACGCCGCGCGGCGATTGGGTTCTGAGCGAAAACGCCAACCCCCAGGCCTTTGACGGCAACGCTCCGCGCGGCTCGTATCTGAACGTCGTGGTTTAGATTTTCTCCGCCGCTTCGACGGTATTTTCCAGCAAACAGGCAATGGTCATCGGCCCGACGCCGCCCGGCACGGGCGTGATGGCGCTGGCGATTTGTGCGGCGGATTCAAAATGCACGTCGCCGACGATTTTGTCGCCGACGCGGTTGATGCCGACATCGATGACGATGGCGCCGGGCTTGATCCATTCGCCCTGGATGAATTGCGGATCGCCGATGGCGACCACCAGAATATCCGCCCATTTACAAAGCGCGGGCAGGTCGCGCGTCAAAAGATGCGCCTGCGCCAGCGTGCAATCCTCGCGTTGGAGCAGTTGCGCCATGGGCTTGCCGACAAGATCCGAGCGCCCCACCACCAGCGCGTTGAGCCCCGCCAGATCCGGCTGCACGGATTTAATCAGTTTCAAACAGCCTTTGGGCGTGCAGGGCAAAAGCGAAGGCAAATTCGCCGCGCGCCGCCCGACATTCGCCGCCGTCAGCCCGTCCACGTCGCGCTCGGGCGCGATGCGGTTGAGCAATTTTACCGCATCCAGATGTTTGGGCACCGGAAGCTGCAACAAAATGCCATGCACCTCGGGCACATTCAGCGCGTCGATCGCCGCCAGAATGTCGCTTTCCTTTGCCGTTTCAAGAAAACGGTGGATCGTGCATTGAATGCCCGTTTCTTCGGCGGCGCGTTGTTTGTTTTCAACATAAATCAGGCTGGCGGGATTAGTGCCGACGAGAATGACCTCGAGCCGCGGGATCACGCCGCGGTCGCGCAGCTTCTGCACGCGCGCTTTCAGCCCCGCGCGCAATTCCAGCGCGATCTTCCGGCCGTCGATGATGCGGGCGGCGGCCATTACAGATTCGACAGCCACACCAGCGTGTATTTAATGAATTGCAGCCCGATCAGGACGATGACGGGCGAGATGTCCATGCCGCCATAGACGGTCGGGATGACCTTGCGGATGGGGGCGTAGATTTTCTCGGTCAGCGTATTGAGCGCTTCGTAGATGCGGGCCATCAGCGGGTGGCGCGTGTTGACGACGTTAAAGGCCACAAGCCAACTGAGGATGACGGACACGATGATCAGCCAGAAAACCAGGCTGCACAGCATGTCAATTAGCATAAAAATTGGGTTCATCATGGTCGGGAATCTCCTTCGGGCGGTATGATACGCAAAAAACAGGCGGATAACCATTTAATTTTTGGCGACTCGGTTCTATATAAAGGACATTCGCTTGTTCAGAGGTTTTCCGCTTGTTTCGCTTTCTTCCCCTTCTGATGGCTGCCCTTTTGATCGCGGGGCAGGCCCATGCGACGTGCCCGTCCGCGCCGCCGCAGCGGCCCCGCCTGCGCGTGGAGATTCAGGTTGCGCCACCCGGAATTGATCACACACATGCGCGCGATTCTCTGAAGAATTTTGAAATTTCCTTGGCTTCGCCCTATGCGCACGGCTCGGCTGTGCATGTGAATGGTTTGATGCGCGGCGCGATTTCACTGGAAAGCAACTCGACGCTGGCGTGGCAGGGATTGTCCGATGGCAGCAATAATTGCTTCTGGTATAATGATGTCGTGTTGACGATGAAGCTCAGCCCAACCATCTATGTCGCCTCCGAGATTCCCAAGGATAGCTGTCTCTATCGCGAGGTGTTGGCGCATGAATACAAGCATTACAGCGTCGACTATGCCGTGATGCAGGATTTTCAGGTGATCTTTCAGGACGAGCTGGATCGGTATTTGAACCAGATCGGCGTGTCGGGGCCGTTCACCGCCGCGCAAAAGGATCGCGCCCAAAAAGACATGGGCGCGCGGCTCGAGACCAAGATACAATCCTTGAACAACCGCCTCAAGGCCGAGCGCCTCAAGCGTCAGGCTGCTGTGGATACTTTGAGTGAATACGAGCGCGTCGCCCGCGCTTGTCCGCAACAGACGGGGTATAAGAGCCGGTAATTTCATAATTTAATGAGAATAATTCTCATTAAATGACGTGCTTCATAAACCCTCTTTTCACGCTTATAATAGAGGATATCCGCACGACTTTTTACAACGATAAGGAATATCTCCCATGGCCGGACATGACACGCTGAAAACCCGCAAGACCCTGAACGTCAAAGGCAAGTCCTATGACATCTTCTCGATCGCGGAAGCGGAGAAACATTTCGGCAGCGCCAAGAAGCTGCCGAAATCGCTGAAAGTCCTGCTCGAGAATATGTTGCGCTTCGAAGACGGGCGCACGGTCAAGCCCGAAGACGCCAAGGCCGTCATCGAATGGCAAAAGGACAAACATTCCACGCACGAGATCGCCTATCGTCCGGCACGCGTGCTGATGCAGGATTTCACCGGCGTTCCCGCTGTGGTCGACCTGGCCACGATGCGCGAAGCCATCAAAAAGCTGGGCGGCAAGCCGCAATCGGTCAATCCGTTGGTGCCCGTCGATCTGGTGATCGACCACTCGGTGATGGTCGATGCCTTTGCCAACGGCATGGCGTTTCAGAAAAACGTCGATCTGGAATTCGAGCGCAACGGCGAACGCTATGCGTTTTTGAAATGGGGTCAGAACGCCTTCAAGAATTTCCGCGTCGTGCCGCCGGGCACGGGCATTTGCCACCAGGTCAATTTGGAATATCTGGCCAAAGCCGTGTGGACGTCCGAAGACGCAAACGGCAAAACCATTGCCTATCCCGATACGCTGGTCGGCACGGACAGCCATACGACCATGGTCAACGGTCTGGCGGTTTTGGGCTGGGGCGTCGGCGGGATCGAAGCCGAGGCCGCCATGCTGGGCCAGCCTGTGTCGATGCTGATCCCCGATGTCATCGGTTTCAAGATGTATGGCAAGCTGCCTGAGGGCGCGACTGCGACCGATTTGGTTCTCACCGTCACGCAGATGCTGCGCAAAAAAGGCGTGGTCAACAAATTCGTCGAATTTTACGGCGAGGGTCTCGACCATTTGTCGCTGGCCGATCGCGCGACGATTGCCAACATGGCGCCGGAATACGGCGCAACCTGCGGCTTCTTCCCGATTGACGACGAGACGCTGCATTATTTGGAATTCACGGGCCGCGATGCCGATACCGTGGCACTTGTCGAAGCCTATGCCAAGGAACAAGGCATGTGGCGCGAGAAGGGCGAGGAGCTGGTCTTTACCGACACGCTGGAATTGAATCTGGCCGATGTCGTGCCGAGCTTGGCGGGGCCGAAACGCCCGCAGGATCGCGTCTTGTTGACCAATGCCGCTGCCGAATTTACCGCCAGCCTTGCCGATGAAGCCAGCCCATCCAACCCGCAAAAAGTCGACGGCACGGATTATTCCATCGATCACGGCGATGTGATGATCGCCGCGATCACGTCGTGCACCAACACGTCGAACCCGTCAGTGATGATCGCTGCGGGCCTCGTGGCGCGCAAAGCCGCCGCGCTGGGTCTGACGCGCAAGCCTTGGGTGAAAACCTCGCTCGCGCCGGGATCGCAGGTGGTCACCGAATATCTCGACAAAGCCGATCTAACCAAGGACCTCGACGCGCTCGGATTCAACCTTGTCGGCTATGGCTGCACGACCTGTATCGGAAACTCGGGGCCGCTCTCCGATCCGATCATTAAGGCCGTCGATGCCGGAAAACTGAACGTCGCCGCCGTGTTGTCGGGTAACCGCAACTTCGAAGGCCGCGTCAGCCCGCAAACGCGTTCCAACTATCTGGCCTCGCCGCCGCTGGTGGTCGCTTATGCCATCGCCGGGACGATGAAGCTGGACATCACCAAAGATCCGCTCGGCAAAGATAAAAACGGCAAGGATGTTTTCCTCAAAGACATCTGGCCGACCAATGCCGAGATCAAGGAAATGCTGGAACAATGCCTGACGCCGGAAATGTTCCGCACGCGTTACGCCGACGTGTTCAAAGGGCCGCAGCAATGGCAGGACATCAAAGTCACGACGGGCGAAGTTTATGAGTGGCAGGAAAATTCCACCTATGTGCGCAATCCGCCGTTTTTCGACGGTCTGAGCCGCGAGAACAAGCCGATTGAAAACATCGTCGGCGCCAGCATTCTGGCGGTGCTGGGCGACAGCATCACGACCGACCATATTTCGCCCGCCGGCTCGATCAAAAAAGACTCTCCGGCAGGCAAATATCTGATGGGCCACAGCGTGACGCCTGCGGATTTCAACTCCTACGGCGCGCGTCGCGGCAACCACGAGGTGATGATGCGCGGCACTTTCGCCAATATCCGCATCCGCAACGAAATGCTGGACGGTGTCGAGGGCGGTCTGACCAAATACATCCCCGCCAACGAACAAATGCCGATCTATGATGCCGCGATGAAATACATCGAAAACGGCACGCAATTGGTGATCGTCGGCGGCAAAGAATATGGCACGGGTTCAAGTCGTGACTGGGCCGCCAAAGGCACGATGCTGCTGGGCGTCAAAGCCGTCATCGCCGAAAGCTTCGAGCGTATCCACCGCTCGAACCTGATCGGGATGGGCGTGATGCCGATTGAGTTCATGAACGGCGAAAACCGTCAGAGCCTGGGGATCACCGGCACGGAAACGCTGACGATCACGGGATTGGATTCCGATTTGAAACCGCGCAAGAAACTCGACCTCGAGATCAAATACGCCGATGGTTCCGTCAAGAAAACGCAAGTCCTCGCGCGCATTGATACGCTCGACGAGCTTGAGTATCTCAAGAACGGCGGCATTCTGCACTATGTGCTCAAGGGCATGGCCGCGGCTTAGAACCTATTGTCATTCCGAGGCAACGCCGAGGAATCTCCCGTCATATATAGCTGGAGATTCCTCACTGGCGTTCGGAATGACAGAAAAATCTTGACTTTTTTCAATGATTCGTGAGACCATCGATTCATGTTGGTGATGCAACCCGAATTGTTCCTTATCACAGCCCTGTTGCTGTCGGTTGCGTTCACCCTGATTTCCCATGGCAATCAAGGGAAAAATGGCTGCGCCGCAGCCATATAACCTGTTTTTTTACGCCTAAAATTTGTTTTGTTTCATGCTCTCCCCAGAGTGTCATTCCCGCGAAAGCGGGAATCCAGAAATGCTGCGGCCTTGTGCCGCTGGATCCCCGCCTGCGCGGGGATGACGGAAAGGGAGGGAAAAAAGAAGGAAAATTAAAATGACCGAAAAACTGATTGAATTGCCGATGCCGATTATGACCCCGCGCCTGAAAATCGTGCCGCCGCATCCGGATTACGCCCAGCAAATCCTCGATGCCAAAATTGAATCCGTGGATATTCTGCATCCGTGGATGACTTGGATCAAAGACGGTCCTGGCACGCTGGAGGAACAGCGCATCATGTTGGCCAAGGCGTATCATAAATTTTTGACGCGCGAAGACCTGATGATGCTGGCCTTCACGCATGAGGGTGAATTCGTCGTCTCGACGGGTTTGCACCAGCGTGATTGGAGCGAGGGCGTGATGGAGATCGGCTATTGGGCCAAAAAATCGGCCCACGGCAAAGGCTACGTGACGGAGGCGGCAAACGCTTTGACACGCTATGGTTTTGAAGCGTTGAAACTGCGTAAAATCTGCATCGGCATGGACAGCGAGAACACGGCGTCCGAAGCCGTGCCCAAGCGCCTCAACATGACGCTGGAATTCGAGGCTGCGGGCATGGTGAACACGTTGCACCCCAAAGACGGCTCTTTGCGGGTCAAGCGCAGCTATGCCGCGTTTGACACCAAATCGCTTCCGGCTTTGGAAGTGCGCTGGTAAAATAACCGTCATGCCGGACGTGATCCGGCATCCTTGGGAAATTTCAGCGCAAGGATCCCGCGTCAGGCGCGGGATGACGGGTTTGTTTTAGTATAGCGGATCGGGCGGTTGGCAGCCGACGGATAACAGCGCCGATTTCAGCGTGCCGACCAGTTTTTCCAAATTGGCGGGGCTTGTGCCTTCGGCGCGGGCGGTGAGGGCGCTTTCGGTATTCGAGGCGCGCAACAGCCACCAGCCTTCGGGCGAATTGACGCGCACGCCGTCAATGTCGAGAACCGACACATCCGGCCCCAGCCGCGTTTCGGCGTGTTCCTTGATGCGGGAAACAAAGTCGAATTTGTCTTTTTCCGGCACTTGAAAGCGAATCTCCGGCGTAGTGTATGTTTTCGGGAAAATCTTTTTCAGCTCGGACAGATCGCCCAATTTGTGCAGCATGTTCAGCAGCCGCACCGCGCAATAAAGCGCATCGTCATAGCCGTAAAAACCGTCCTTGATAAAGATATGGCCGGATAATTCGCCGCCCAAAGCCGCGCCGGTTTCCTTCATCTTGGCCTTGACGAGAGAGTGTCCCGCCTTCCACAGCATCGGCTGGCCGCCCTCGGCCTTGATGAGATCAAGCGTCGATTGGCTGCATTTGATGTCGGCGATGATGGTCGCGCCCGGCACGCGTTGCAGCAATTCGCGCGCATAAAGCACCAGCAGTTGATCCGGCCAGACGACTTCGCCCGTGCGGTCGACGACGCCGATGCGGTCGCCGTCGCCGTCAAAGGCGATGCCCAGATCGAAATTGTTTTCCAGCACGGTGCGCTTGAGATCGGCGAGGTTTTTCTCGACCAGCGGGTCGGGGTGGTGGTTCGGGAAATCGCCGTCCACATCCTCGTAAAGCAGAATATGCTTGCCCGGCAGTTTATCGACAAAGCGTTTCAGCACGGCGCCGACCACGCCGTTGCCTGCGTCCCAGACGACGTTGAGCGGCTTTTTGCCGCCGTCATTATAATCGGCGACGATGCGGTTGAGGTAATCCTCGTAAAGATCGACCAGAACGGTCGAGCCGCCCGGCTCGGACACCACGTCGCCCATCCCGGCCATCAGCGCGAGCTTTTTGATGTTTTGTCCGAAGAACGGCCCGTCCTTGAGCGTCAGCTTGATACCGTTTTGGTCATAGGGGTTGTGCGACCCCGTAATCGAAATCGCCGCGTCCAGCTCGCGCGCGTAAATGGCGTAATAGGAAAGCGGCGTCGGCCCCAGCCCGTAGCTTTCGACCGCGAGGCCGCACTCCATCAGGCCTTCGATCATGGCGTGCGCGAAAAAGGACGAGGAATGCCGCCCGTCATAGCACAGGCCGATTTTTTTGCCGCCCTTGCGCGCCACGACCGAGCCGAAGGTGCGACCGACGGCATAGGCGTCCTTGGTGGAGATGGTTTTATCGACGGTACCGCGAATATCGTATTCGCGCAGGATGCTGGCATTGAAAGTATGTGTCCACGGCATGGTTCACCCCTCTCCCTGAACGCTATCGCGTTCAGACCTCTCCCGCAAGGTCATTTCACCACTTTCAATTTAGCGGTGCTGTCTGATTTTTGTGATTTACGACCGATGCAATGGTAAGTGAAGCCGGCTTTCACGGCCTCATCGGCAGAGAAAAGATTGCGTAAATCGATCAAAAGCGGCGTCTTCATCTTGCGCTGCGCTGCGGCAAGATCGAGCGCGGCGAATTGCGGCCACTCGGTCAGAATGACCAGCGCCTCGGCGTTATCCAGCGTTTCTTCGGCGCTTTCGTGCCAGAATACGCCCTGCGGCAGGAGTTGCCGCGCATGGTCGGTCGCGCCGGGGTCATAGGCGTGAATTTCCGCGCCCGCCTGAAGCAGCTGCGGAATGACGTCCAGCGAAACGGATTCGCGCATATCGTCGGTATGTGCTTTGAACGTCACGCCCAGCACGGCGATTTTCTTCGCCGATACGTCGCCGCCCATCGCTGCGACGATGCGTTTGCTCATGGATTGCTTGCGCGCGTCGTTGGATTGGATGACCGCCTCGATGATGGCGCTGGGCGTTTTCGCCTGACGGCCCATCTGGGCAAAGGCGCGCGTATCCTTGGGGAAGCACGACCCGCCATAGCCGGGGCCGCATTGCAGGAATTTCGGGCCGATGCGGCTGTCGAGGCCGACGCCTTGCGCGATATCGGCGATGTCCGCGCCGCTGGCCTCGGCCAGATCGGCCACTTCGTTGATGAAGGCGATTTTCGTCGCCAGCAACGCATTGGCGGCGTATTTGATGATCTCGGCGCTTTCGGGCGTGGTGACCAGCAAGGCCGCGCCGCGATCCGTCAACGGCGCATAAAGTTCTTCCATGGTCTTTTGCGCCGATTTGTCGCGCACGCCGATGACGATGCGGTCGGGTTCCATGAAATCGGCGATGGCCGCGCCCTCGCGCAGAAATTCGGGGTTCGAGCAGATGGAAAATTTCGCCTGCGGGTTGGTCTTGAGGATGATCTCCTCGACCATGGCGTTCGAGCCGACCGGCACGGTGGATTTGGTGACGATGACTTGACCGGATTTCAGATGCGGCGCAAGGCTGCGCGCCACGGCCTGCACGGCGCTCAGGTCGGCACTGACGCCGTCCGCGGCGGTCGGGGTGCCGACGGCGATGAACACCGCGTCGCGCCCGTCGATATGCGCGGCCAGATCGGTCGAGAAATGCAAACGGCCTGCGGCGGCGTTGCTTTTCACCATTTCGTCAAGGCCCGGTTCGTAGATGGGAATCTCGCCGTTTTGCAGCTGGCGGATTTTATGCGCGTTGCTGTCGATGCAGGTGACGTCGTGGCCGATCTCGGCGAAACAGACGCCGCTGACAAGGCCGACATATCCCGTGCCGACGACGGTAATCTTGAGGGACATTTTATGCAGCTTCCAGTTGTTGGGCTTCGGCGACGGCGGCGCTCAGGCCCAGAGCCGAAATGAGGCCGCGCACTTCCTGACGCGCCGAGATATGCGACATGGACAAGGATACGCCCGGCACTTTGTCGAGATCCATCAGCGTCAGCCCCCTGAGGAACAGCTCGCGATAGACGACGCGCTCGGTAAAGCCGTTGAGAAACGTAAAGGCGAAACGCCGTTCGAGCTGTTTGAGCAGATCTGCGACGTTCTTCTTGTTGTTGGCGTTGAGATGGCTCAGGCGGTTGCGCACAATGAACCATTTGATCGGCTTGCCGCCCATGATGGCGCGTTCCTTGCGGTATTCCCACACCATGTCGCTATAGATGCTGGGTTTTTGGATGTGCAAAGACGAGCCGTCGATCTTGGCGATCAGGTCAAGGTCGATGAAGCTGTCATTGATCGGCGTCACCAGAATATTCGCCTGACGATGGCCGAGGCGGCTCAGCGTGGTGTCGCTGCCGGGGCTGTCGATGACGATCACGTCGCATCCGGCGTCTTTCAAAGATCCCAAAGCCGCATTCAGCCGTGTGTTTTCTTCGGTCAGACGCTCGTCGGGGGTTCCCGTTTTGCACATTTCCACGGGAAGATGCATGGGGCAGGTGAGTTCGATGTTCTCCTCTTTCATGCGCTGGAATCGGTTTTGCCAGAAGCGGGTGAACGTGGCCTGCCGGCTGTCGAGGTCGAGCGTTCCGACGCGCAAACCTTGCTGGAGGAGGGCGACGGCGGCGTGAATGGCGAGGGTGGATTTGCCCGAGCCGCCTTTCTCATTGCCGAAAACGATAACCGTGGGAGCGTTTTTATGAATCATGGCAGCATCATACCCGCAAGCGAGGAAGTTACGATAGAAATTTACAATTTTTTAACCACGCCGTCCACGGTTTTATTTGCCATAGTTTTTAACCCCTCTTTCAATGTTTATGGCAATAATGGGTCAGGTAAAAACAAAACCCCGCATTTTGCGGAGACCCGCATAAATCCAAGAGGAACGGCGATGGCACAGGCAGGACAATTCGGTATTCGTTACAATCAGGTCGTGGATCGTCTCTATCACGCTTTCGAGTGGCGCTATAACGAGATCAAAGACAAAAAGGGACTCGCGCGCGAGGCGGAAATCCTCTCGAAACTGCTCGACGTTTTGCTGGCCGATCAGGTCGGCCATGACGTGCCGCTGCCGAGTGTCGAAGAGGCGCTGCATGAGTTCCAGCGCGTGCGCCTCGACAGCTTCACGCCGAAAAAATACGAAAACATCCTGCGGCTGACGGGCCTCGAGGAAAGCGAAACCGAGGGCTATCGCCCGCAGCTTTACGGCACGGTCGAGCTGGACGCGCGCGGCGTGCAGTAAGATGCGGTTCCGCTTTCGCCGCCATGCGCCGTTTTTCTTTTTTATGGCGGCGGCGATCCTGATTTACTTCCAGCTTGTCGATCGCGGGGAAATTCCCGCCAGCACCGCCGTGGCCAGCGCGCCCGCCGCTTTGCCGTCGCCCTGGGCGGGGAAAATCGCCTGCCGCAATCCGCACATCACCGACGGCGACACGTTGCGTTGCGCGGGTCACCGCGTCCGGCTCGAGGGCATCGACACGCCGGAAATGCCCGGCCATTGCCGTGCAGGAAGAAAATGCACGCCGGGCGATCCGATCGCCGCGAAAAAACATTTGGAATCCCTGACGCGCGCGCAGGTGATCTGCGAGGCAAGCAAAAAAGACCATTACGGGCGTTTCATCGCGCGCTGCACGGTCAAGGGCCGCGATCTTTCCTGCGCCATGCTTGAATCCGGCCACGCCGTCAAGCGCTATGGCGCGATTTCCTGTTC